>CAVAOU010000235.1:0-3589 GCA_963590085.1 Senegalimassilia sp.
GACTACATCGTATGTGGGGTCGTTGCCACCCCTCAGCACAAAGGAGGCAGCAACGGCATTGTCTTCCACTACGACATAGTTATCGCCACTCGAAACATCTTCTTGCAGCAACTCGTCGCTGGGATATCCGTCAGCCCACTGGTTAGGGTTGCCTGTCTCTGCCATGAACTTGCGAGCCAAGGCGAAGATGCCCTGAATCGCCGGAATATCCTCTACCGTTGACTTCCGAATGGCTAAACCATCATTGGTCTGTTTTATCATTTCGCTTCTACGCTATGCCGATAAGTTCTGTCTCGAATATCAAGGTGGAGTCACCGCGAATGCCTGGCTGCGAGAACTTGCCGTAGCCCATCTCGGCAGGGATATAGATTTCCCACTTGTCGCCCACGCACATCTGCTGCATGGCTATAATCCATCCATCTATGAGGTCGCACAACCGAATGGCGAGCGGTACGCCGCCCCGACTACTGTCAAACTTCTTGCCATTGATTGTCCGTCCGGTGTAGTGGGCTTTCACAATGCTGCGTGGCGAAGGGTGACAGGCATTCTCTTTCCTCATCATATGTCCGTCCTTCCTACAGCCCAGGTCAGCACATAATCGGGTGTCAGGTCATAATAGACAGGCAGCAACTGTTGCCGCAACAGGTTCTCCATGCCGATCACACCATGATCCGACAAACCAAGAGAGGTCATGCGCATATCAAAGAAAGCCAAATGGTCTTCAGCAAAATACTTGTATGTCGTTTCCTTAGCACTCCAACAAATGAGTTGGGAGCGCAGACTACCACCGTCCTCATCCTCGCGCATGAACCGCTCTGCGACACGACTAACACGCGTCGACACATATTCTATATCGACCGCCACATCACATTCGGCGGACAACAACAGCGCCGCCCATCCTTTGGTGTGGCTCACACTGATGTGCATGTGTTCCAAGGAAGGCTTGCCTGAAGGTTCATGTCCAATGACCCAGTCATCGTGTCCGGTCATTTGCTGAAGCAAAGCATAGATGACCAATTTCTCCAGCAACCTGTTTCCATGATAGCCCGACAAATCCACACAAGGCATTGGCAAGTCTTCCACTTGCTCCGTGATATGCCAGAGTCCCATCTGCACACCGGGAGCCACTTCTTCAACCCTTAGCAGCGGCATCGTGTTTACTGTTGTGAACGGTAACTTTCACTCTGCTAATGCGTCGTCCCTCCACGGCCATCACCTCAAACGAGTAATGCTTGTATTCACATTTCTCGTGAATGCTGAGGAAATCGCCTTTCAGTTCGAGCAACAATCCTGCTACCGTATCGGCATCGCCTGCCACCTCATCAAACTCATCATCATCGATTTGAAGGATCTTGCAGAAATCGCTTAGTAGCGTCTTACCCTCGAACAGATAGGTATTATAGTTTAATTTTGAATATACTTTTTCCTCCTCGTCGTACTCATCATTTATTTCGCCCACTATTTCCTCAAGAATATCCTCAAGGGTGACAAGTCCGCAAGTACCGCCAAATTCGTCGACAACTATAGCGATATGAATTTTGTTGTCCTGAAACTCGCGAAGCAAAGCATCGATTTTCTTGGTCTCAGGAACAAAATAAGGCGGGCGAATGAGGCTTTGCCATCTGAAATTTGACGTTTTAGACAGATGGGGCAGTAAGTCCTTGATATATAGTATGCCACGGATGTTGTCATCGTTGTCTTGATAAACGGGTATGCGGCTATAGTTGTTTTCGGCGATACTGGCCAAAACATCCTGAAAACTGCTTTTAATGTCGATCGACACAATATCCTGACGGCTAGTCATTACCTCCTTGGCAGTCTCGTCGCCAAAACGGATAATGCCCTGCAACATGCTTTTCTCATCCTTGATATCATCCTTATCGGTCAGTTCAAGTGCCTGTTCCAAATCGTCGACAGATAATTGTCGCTTTTCCTTAGGCACAGCTCTTTCTGCAATGTTTCCGCCGGTAATGAGAATGGTCTCGATAGGCCAAAACAACTTACGCATCATCATGACACCCGACACGGCTCTGCGACAAAAGGCCAGAGGATTTTGACGGCTATACACCTTAGGCATAATTTCACCGTAGAGAAGCAACAGAAACGTGAGCAGCACTGTAATGCAAATAAACTCGAGCCACTGAGCCTTAAACTGCACCAACGTACCGAACACATAGTTGCAGAGCATAATAATGGTGACGTTCACCAGATTGTTTGTGATGAGAATGGCTGCCAACGTACGTTCGGAGTCAGCTCTCAGATGCTGGATATTTCGGTCTTTGACATCTTTCTCAGGGTCGAGCTGGTCGATATCCTGCGGTGAGAGACTAAAAAAGGCTATTTCCGACCCACTGGCAAATCCCGACAACAAAAGCAACATAGCAGCCAATAAAGCTGCTACCACAATACCCGGTGTTAGCGGTTGCAACACCAGCCAGTCACTTAGTTGGAATAAAAGAACAGTTTCCAAAATATAGTTCAATTAATCAGAAAGGCAACTTCCCGTCATCGCCGGCCGTTGAAGGCGATTTCGGAGTCTTTTCGTCCGCCGCTGTCGTGTTGCCTGGCGCAGCATCTGCACGTTGGCGCGGATTAAGCATCTCCATATTCTCCACCAGAATCTCGGTTACATAGTGGCGTTTACCCGCTTGGTCATCGAAAGTGGTGTAACGCAGGCGGCCTTCAACATATAGTTTATCGCCTTTGTGCACATACTGCTCTACGACCTTGGCAAGTTGTCTGTAGAACAAAAGATTATGCCAATCGGTACGATCAGGCACTTTAGTACCATTCTTGAGCATGTATCCGCGTTCGGTTGTGGCTAAGGTAACCTTCGCCACAGCCTGATCAGCGTCGTAATATCGCACATCGGGATCTTTTCCCACATTGCCTATCAGCATCACTTTATTCATCGTAGCGAATTCTATTTGAATGGTTCAAACTATCAGGCTGTCACTTCCACAACCCAAGATACTTGAATTTGAAATTCTTTCCCTTGGCCGAAGGAAACTGGCTGCGGTAATCCACCCTATCGCGCAGATGCTCAACGATGCGGCTATAACATTCCTGTCCCGAATTGGCTTTACAACGAGCCACAAACATCGTATCACGATATTCATGTTTTCCTGTGGCTGGCACCAATACCACACGTTTGAAATTGAGTTCGCCTTCGTACCATCCGGCCTTTTCCTCAGCCAATTTGGAAACAGCCGCGTCATTTTGCGACCTTCTATCTGACACCGCTTGGCTTTGAGCCGGGCGCAATGCTTTTTTCTGCTTGAAGTCGAGCATGGTCTCCGCTGAAGTCTTTATGATGATAAAGTATACATGCGATTTGACCTTATAACGTTTCGGAAAGAAAACATCTCCTTGCGCATAATCGCGCAAATCGGCTTCAAGTTCAGGTGTTATGTGAATTTCATTAATAGTCCTTAGGAAACCGATAGCCTCATCAACATTGGAGACAAGAGTTTCCTTATCGAAATATCTTAAATATAAATTCATGGGAAAATGATGTGTCTCAATAAAAAATCATGAGCGGCAAACGGGGCTCGAACCCGCGACCTCGACCTTGGCAAGGTCGCGCTCT
>CAVAOU010000236.1:0-3566 GCA_963590085.1 Senegalimassilia sp.
CCATTTGCTTGGCTTGGTTCCAGAGGGCATCCATCTGCTCCAGCGACATGCCCTTCAGAGCGATGCCTGCCTCTTCAGCCTTGTCTTCGATATAGTTAAAGCGATTGATAAACTTCTGGTTTGTGCGCTCCAAAGCCGTGTCGACATCGACATCGTAGAGTCGGGCGGCATTGATGAGGCTAAACAGCACATCGCCAAACTCGGCAGTACGGCTTTCGTCGGTTCCGTTTTCCATCTCTGCGGAAAATTCCATAACTTCCTCACGCACCTTTGCCCACACATCTTTCTTGTCCTGCCAGTCGAAGCCATAGTTGGCGGCTTTCTCCTGAATCCGTTCGGCCTTGATAAGCGACGGCAATGCCTTGGGAACACCGTCGAGAACACGCTTGTTGCCGCCTTTCTCTTTCAACTTTATCTGTTCCCAGTTTTGCTCTACGGCGTGGGCATTGTCGGCCTGCACGTTGCCGTAGATGTGCGGATGGCGGAAAATCAGTTTTTCGCGCAACGCGTTGCACACATCAGCGATGTCAAACCGGCTTTGCTCTTTTGCAATCACCGAATAGAACAGCACATGCAAAAGCACATCGCCAAGTTCCTTCTTGATGTTAGGCACATCGTCGACAAGCAATGCGCTGCTGAGTTCGTAGACTTCTTCTATCGTATTGCAACGAAGGCTTTCATTGGTTTGCTTTCTGTCCCACGGACATTTCTGCCGCAGTTCTTCTACGACTTTCAGGAGGTCGCTGAATGCCTTGATTTCTGCCGATTTATTGTTGTTTTCCGTCATTTTTGTAGTTGTTTATACCCTGTTTCAGGAAATTGATAAACTTGTTGCAGTCTTCATCGTAATAGTACGGGCCCGACATAAGTTCGCCGTTATTGTCGAGAACCACATAGTATGGCTGCGAGTTTGCGCCAAACTTGCTCATCTGCAGATAACTCCACAGGTCGCCGTAGGTGCGCAGTTTTATTTTCTTTCCGTTTTCTTCATGTTCAATCATCATCGGCAACTCCGTCTTGTCGTCGGTCATCAAGGTTATCATCACGAATTCCGACTCAATGATGCTTTTAACCTTGTCGTTTTCAAACACGGATGCCTCCATCTTGCGGCAGTTGACACAGCCATAGCCGGAGAAATCGAGGAACACTGGTTTACCCAATTTCTTGGCGGCCTCCATACCCTCTTCAAACTGGCTGTATTTAACAAATTTGCCAGACTCGTAGAGGTTGAAGTCCTGAGTGGTCAACGGCGGTGCAAATGCACTGATGCTTCGCAGCGGAGCGCCCCAAAGACCAGGCAACAAATAGAAGGCAAACGAGATTGATGCCACTGCGGCAAGCAAGCGCGTTGCGCCGATATGCGACTTGTCGTCGTCGCCAAAGAATTTTATAATTTTCAGCAAATAGAGTCCCAGGCACAGGAATATCGCAATCCACAGCGAAACGAACACTTCGCGGTCGAGGATATGCCACCCGTAAGCGAGATCGGCAACCGAGAGGAACTTCAACGACAATGCCAACTCGATGAAGCCGAGCACCACCTTCATAGTGTTGAGCCAGCCGCCCGACTTAGGAAGACTCTTAAGCCACGACGGGAACATGGCAAAGATTGTGAACGGCACAGCCAGGGCTATGGCAAATCCAAGCATACCGGCTGCCGGGCCTATGATGTTTCCGTGGGCAACAGCCTCTACGAGCAATGTGCCGATAATCGGTCCCGTGCAAGAGAACGACACAAGCACCAACGTGAACGCCATAAAGAATATGCTTATTAAGCCCTTAGTCGTTGTGGCCTTGCTGTTGACTGCGTTTGTCATCTTTTCGGGCATCGTTATCTCAAACACGCCGAAGAACGAGATGGCAAAGACTACCAACAGGATGAAGAAGAACACATTGAACAATGCACTTGTCGACAGTTCGTTGAGTTTGTTGGACCCGAACACCATCGTTATAACAAGTCCCAACAACACATAGATAATAATTATCGACAATCCGTAGCCCACGGCCTTGGCAATGGTCTTGCGCCGGCTGTTGGACGACTGCTTCAAGAAGAAACTTACCGTGAGCGGAATCATCGGCCACACGCAAGGCGTGAGGAGAGCCAACAGTCCGCCAAGAAGTCCGCCAAGGAAAATCAGCAGCAACGACTGCTCCTGAATAGGCGTTGTCTTCGCTTGGCTAACAGGCTTCCAATAGTCCGACGTTTCGAGTTTGCCCGACTTTTCAATCGTGTTTGCGGCCTGCGGTGCAACCGCAGCGACAGTGTCGGTCTGCTCGACCGGAGCGTCTTTGCTAAACTTGAATTCCTTTTTATTGCGCTGGCAAGTATTATCGTTGCACACCTGCCCGACAATGGCGCCTTCGATGTTGTAACTCTTCGGGTTTGTCAACTTCACCTTCTGGCGGAACGACACCGCGTTTTCCCATGTGCCAAGAATCAGATGGAAAAACATGTCGGGATTTTCCTCTGCCTTGTGGTTTGGCACAAGTCCACCAACTATTTCTACATTCTTAAGTCTACTTTTATCCCAAACGATAGCCGTTGGAGTCGGGCCATCGGCGGGCACATTCACGTCATACAGATGCCATCCACGCTCAATCTTTGCGTCAATCACAATTTCCGCATCATTTCCACCTTTTGTCTCCAATCGCACATTCCATGTGAGAGGGCTAAGCATCTGCGCAACAGACAACATCGAACAAATGCAAACGATGGCCGAAACCAAAAGCATCTTAATCCAGCGATTATTCTTCATAATTTACCAATCTTCAATTACGGATATAAATCACATTAAACTTTTTCCAATTTCTGCAAAGTTACGAAAATTTAGTGTACCAACGGCGATATGCCTGCTACTTGCGGGCGAAATCCTTGCGCATGCGGCGCACCTCTTCCACCACTTTAGGCGACAGCCAAAGGATTGCCACCACATTGACAACAACTACAAAGAAGTTGAACGTGTCGGAGAGTTCCCAAATGAGAGGCACCTCAATCACCGAAGCCAGCGCCACCAGCAACACCACCGCCATGCGATAAACCACAACCGGACGCTCGCCGAAGAGATAGCGCACATTCTGCGCCACAAAGAAGTACCACCCCACGATTGTGCTGAGCGCAAAGAAAAACAGCGACAGCGCAATAATCCAGTCGCCCACCACTCCAAACTTGGTGCCAAAGGCATATTGCATAAGTTGGATTCCGTCGAGACCATTGTGGTCAAGCGCCCCCGACAGCAGCAGCGACAGTCCTGTGAGTGTGCACACAAGGAGGTCGACAGCGATGCCGACCATGCCAATCAACCCCTGCTCATAAGCATTGCGCACCTTCGCGATGGCATGGGCATGAGGAGTGGTGCCCAAACCAGCTTCGTTGCTGAACAAACCGCGGTTCACACCGTAGCGCACAGCTGTAATCACAGCAATGCCCGTGGCACCACCGACGCCAGCCTTAGGTGTGAATGCATATTTGAACACATCGGCAAAAGCAGGAACGATGTCGGCAACGTGCAAACATATAAACACAAGGCTACCCACAATGAATACACCCGCCATCAACGGCACTACCC
>CAVAOU010000237.1:0-3565 GCA_963590085.1 Senegalimassilia sp.
GGGTGGGTTTATGCCATCGTTGTGGTGGCGCTGGCGCTGCTGTCGGTGGTCAATGTGAATTTCCTCTTTGTTGCCCTGATGGCGGTGTTCATCATGATTCCGATGGCGCTCGGCTTTGCGTATTTCTTCTATGCGCTTGGCGAAAACTGCGTGGCTTCGATTCGCCGCGGGGTGGTGGAGGTGACCGACGAGTGCCTCGTCCGCCGTTTCGTCGACGATGACAACAATCCCGTGGGCGAGAAAACCTACCCGTGGAATGCGTTCCACTCGACGGAAATCTCCGATTCCGGCATACTCCTGTTCTCCGGAAAGTCACGGCTTGCGTTCGACTACATCCCCAAAACAGCATTTGAAGCCGAAGATTACGACTGCGTTGTGGCACTGATAAGCAACAAATTAGGCTCCAAGGACTGAAAAAACGAAAAAATATCCCCGCAAAAGTTTGCGGGAACGGATTATTTAATCTACCTTTGCAGACGCAAAGACAAAATGGTTCGTTGGATGAGTGGTTTAGTCAACGGTCTGCAAAACCGTCCACGGCGGTTCGATTCCGCCACGAACCTCACAAAGGAGACTGCTTAACTTAAGCGGTCTCCTTTTTTATAAAATGATTTCGAGGAATGAATGATTATTATTTGGTAAAGTTCCAGCTTTCGCCGTGCACTGAGGCTGAGTGCGACATCCTGTCTGCGCTGCTGGCCGACGGCGGGTTTGAGAGTTTCGTTGCCGACGCCGACGGCGTTTCGGCTTATGTGAAAAAGGAGATTTTTTCGGAGGACAACATCGCGGAAGCCCTCTCTGCCTATCCGTTTGCGGCAAAAATTGAGCATTCCGTGGAACTGATTCCCGGACAGGACTGGAACAGCGAATGGGAAAAGAACTATTTCCAGCCTATCGTGTTCGAAAACAAGTGCGTGATCCACAGTTCATTCCACAAGGACTTCCCGAAGGTTGAATACGACATCGTGATTGACCCGCGGATGGCTTTTGGCACGGGGCACCACGAAACCACGAGCATGATGATTGAGCGCTTGCTGTCGAACGACATCGACGGCCTGTCGGTGCTCGACATGGGTACGGGCACGGGCATCCTCGCCATCCTGGCTGCCATGCGCGGCGCATCGAAGGTGGTGGGCGTGGAAATCGACCCGCCTGCCTACGACAACGCCGTGGAGAATGAGAAGTTGAACGGCACGCCGCAGGTGGAGTTTCGCTTGGGCGGCGCAGAGCAGGTAACGGAGACTGAAGCCTTCGACATTGTGCTTGCCAACATCAACCGCAACATCATCCTCGCCGATATCCACAACTATGTGCGTGCGCTGAAAACAGGCGGGCGGATGTTCCTGAGCGGCTTCTATGTCGACGACATCGCAATCATCGAAGAGGCGGCAAAACCGCTGGGTTTGCGCCTCGTCTCGACGCTCGAAAAGAAAAACTGGGCAAATATCTGCCTCGTGAAAGGTTAGTAATACTTGTTAAAAAGACAGCCTATTATTTGCGTAAAGCGGCAATAAAGTGTAATTTTGCACTTTGTTGGGCGGACGGGGTTGTCTTGCCATAAAAATTGAAAAAATATTATTAAAAGAATATGAACGTATCAATGGAGAAAAACGGCAATGTCGGTGGTGTCATCACAGTGTCGTTGGAAGAAAAAGACTATCAAGACAAAGTAGCCAAGGATCTCAAGACTATTGGTCTCAAACATCATATCGACGGTTTCCGTCCAGGCAAGGTGCCTGCTGGCTTGTTGAAGAAAATGTTTGGTAAGCAAGTACTCGCCGACGTGGTTAACCGCGAGGTAGTCGACGCTTTGTTCAAGTTTATCGAGGATGAGAAACTCAGCATCCTCGGCGAGCCTTTGGCTGAAGAGAAGCAAGAGGTTGACTTCGACAAGAAGGACTTCACTTTCAAGTTTGAAGTTGGCTTGGCTCCTGAAATCGCGCTCGACGTGAACAAGGACATCACAATGCCTTACTACAAAATCAACGTTACCGACGAGATGGCTCAGCGCCAGGACGAGGCTTTCGCACGTCGTTTCGGCTCGCAGGTTCCAGGTGAGGAGGTCAACGAAACAGCCCTCATCAAGGGTGCCGTTGCCGAACTCAACGAGGACGGCTCTGTGAAGGAAGGCGGCATCGCTGCTGACAGCACAATCATCTCGATGGAATACATCGGCACTACAAGCGAGAAGGACAAATTCCTCGGCAAGAAGGTGGGCGACAAGGTTGTCTTCAACCCAGCCGCTGCAAGCAAGGGTAGCGAGGCTGAAGTTGCTTCAATGCTCAACATCGACAAAGAGCAGGCTGCTGGCTTGAAGTCTGACTTCGAGTTCAACATCAAGGAAATCATCGTTTTGAAGCCAGCCGAGAAGAATCAGGAATTCTTCGACATGGTGTTCGGCAAGGACGAAGTGAAGAACGAGGAGGAATATGCAACCAAGTTGAAGGAAATGATTGCAAACCAACTCATGCTCGACAGCAACTACCGTTTCACTCTCGACGCTCAGAAGGTGATTATGGAAAAGGTTGGCAAACTCGAATTGCCAGTTGAGTTCCTCAAGAAATGGCTCAAGAAGACCAACGAGAAAATCAACGACGAGAACGTTGACGCTGAATACGACCGCATGGTTCCTGCTGCAGAATGGCAGTTGGTTAAAGAGAAAATCGCTAAGGCATTCAGCGTGAAGGTTGAGGAAGAGGACATCAAGCGTGAGGCTAAGATGCTTGCCGCTCAGCAGTTCGCTCAGTACGGTATGACCAACGTGCCTGACGAATACGTTGAGAAATACGCTGAGGACTTCTTGAAAAACAAGGACTACCGTCAGCGCCTCATCGACAAGTCGGTTGAAGACAAGTTGTTCGCAGCCATCAAGGACGCAGTTAGCCTTGACGAGAAGGAAGTTTCGGTTGAAGAGTTCAACAAACTTTTCGAGGCTGAGGCTGAGAAGAAAGAAGCATAAACCCACCGCGGTTGACATAGCACAGGCCGCTGCCGGACACCCGGCAGCGGCTTTTTCTATCCCCTCGTGCGTAGGTGGGTTTGCATTTTCCTCGGCTTGCACTATCTTTTGATAAGATAGGCGGCGCCTCGGAAAAGCAAAAATTCAAGCAAGCTTGATTTTGCATTTTCCTCGGCTTGCACTATCTTTGCATAAACAACAGTACGGTGTCCTGTCGCTTGCCGGCTCTTTTGCCGGTAAGAGGAAAGTCCGGGCAACACAGAGTGCCATATTTCTTAACGGGAAGCTGTCGGCGACGGCAGAGTAATGTGACAGAAAACAACCGCCACGCTTGTGGTAAGGGTGAAAAGGCGGGGTAAGAGCCCACCGGGCGCTATGGCAACATAGTGCGCCGCACATCTTATGGGTTGCAAGGTCAAGTATACCGGCATTTAAGGGTTACTCGTCCATTGTCGGGGGGTAGGCTGCTAGAGCCTTGTGGCGACACAGGGCGTAGATAAATGACAGGACGCGGCTTCGGCTGCGACATAACCCGGCTTATAGCCGTACTGTTATTTTTATGGTGAAAATTAAAACAATATATCTGACGGCGCGCATCGCTGTAAG
>CAVAOU010000238.1:0-3554 GCA_963590085.1 Senegalimassilia sp.
CGCAACACCAAGCGTTCCGTATCGGAAACCGCCTTTCGATGCGGATTCAACACGGTGACCCACTTCAACCGAAAGTTCAAGGAAATCATGGGCAAGTCGCCCAAGGAGTTTCGTGGAGCGCAATAAGTATCACCACCATATGGTGGAGATGCTGTTCGTACTCCCCTCAGAGCAAGGCAAGGGCTACGGATATGCCTTACTCAACTATGCTTTTGAGGAGAAACACATTCGCAAGATAGATGTGAATGAGCAGAATACGGAGGCTTACCAATTCTATCTAAACCAAGGCTATCATGCGATTGCGAGAGACGAAATGGATGCCACTACCTATTATCTATGTCTCAGCGGCGCGCATTAGCCTTTTTTGTGGGCGGACGGGTGGGAAAGGGGGAAATTGCGGCGGGTATTTGTGGGAATGCGTGGATTTGAGTAATTTTACCGCGATTTTCTTGAACCACATTTTTGATACTCAATATGCAGAAATTCAGTTTTAAAACGATAACCGACGGAGTGAAGAACCTTGCGAAGAGCAGCAATTTCCGCTTCGGTGTGCTTGGCGCGGTCATTCTGGTCGCCATTTCACTCGCATTCTTCTCCACGAGCCTCGGCGAGTCGCTCCAGCAGAACGACATCATGCAGGGCCTTGCCAACGGCCAGGAAGCGAAAGCCTACTTTGAGCAGACCGGCGAGAAAACCTGCTGGACCAACTCACTGTTCGGCGGCATGCCAACGTTCCAGATTTCGCCTGCCTACAGCAGTTCGAAACTCGTAAGCGTGCTGCAGACCATCTTCGGCCTCGGGCTGCCGAGTCCTGCCAACCTCGTGTTCATGATGATGGCAGGCTTCTACATCCTGCTCCTCGCCATGCGCAAGCGCTGGTATCTGGCGCTGCTCGGCGCCATAGCCTACGGCTTCTCGTCGTACTTCTTCATCCTTATCGGCGCCGGACACATCTGGAAGTTCTGCGTGTTGGCCTACGTGCCGCCCACAATAGCCGGCATGGTGCTTGCCTACCGCGGCAAATGGCTCTCTGGCGGCGCGCTGACCGCAGTGTTTGCCATGCTGCAGATTGCGTCGAACCACGTGCAGATGACCTACTACTTCCTCTTCGTGGTCGTGGCGATGATGGTGGCATACTTTGTCGACGCCTACCGCAAGAAAGAAGTGAAAAACTGGCTTAAGGCCACAGGCGTGCTTGCCGTGGCGGCAATCGTAGCCGTGGGCGCCAACCTCACAAGCCTCTACAACACATACGAATACAGCAAAGAGACAGTGCGCGGCCACTCCACCGTGCTCACGCCGAAGGCAGCAGCCAGCGGCGCATCGCACAACGTGAACAAGAACGGCATTGACCGTGACAAGGTGACCAGTTGGAGTTACGGCGTTGACGAGACGCTCACGCTGATTATCCCTAACGTGAAGGGCGGTGCTACGGTGAAGCCCAACGACGTGAACGATGCCGGCGGACTCGCGCCAGCCTCGGTGATGGATCTCGACAAGGCCAAGGAACTTGTGGAGCGCGCGCAAATCACTGGCGACGCCTCGCAGGACGAGCAATTGCGTCCGCAGTTGCAGGACATGGTAGGCCAGTTCCGCCAGTACTTCGGCAACCAACCGATGACCAACGGCCCCGTCTATGTGGGCGTGCTGATTTTCGCCTTGGCGCTGCTCGGACTGATTGTGGTCAAAGGCCCGATGAAATGGGCGCTACTTGCCGTAACCATCCTGTCCGTGCTCCTTTCGTGGGGACACAACTTCGCGCCGTTGACCTATTGGATGATCGACCACTTCCCGATGTACGACAAGTTCCGTGCGCCGGCGAGCATCCTCGTGATTGCTGAATTCACGCTGCCAATCCTCGCCGTCATGGCGCTCGAGAAGATAATCACCGAAAAAGACTTCTTCGCCAACCATTCGCGCGCCGTCTACATCTCGTTTGGCGTGCCGATGGCGCTGTGCCTCATCGGCTGGCTGATGCCGTCGGTCTACGGCTCCGGACTCAGCGTCTACGAGGTGGAGAGCATGAACGAGGCAGTTGGCGGCACCGCCGGACTCGAGCAGCAGTTCTACGCCATGGTGTTTAACATCGTCAAGGAGGCCCGCCTGTCGATGGTGTCGGCCGACTCCCTGCGCGGCCTGCTCTTCCTCGCCGCCGGACTCGTGTTGCTGTGGGCGTATTTCAAAGGCAAGGTCAACAGCAAAGCCTTCGCCGGAGTGCTCATCGCCGTGGTGCTCATCGACATGTTCCAGGTGGACAAGCGCTATATCAACAAAGACATGTTTGTGGCCTATAAGGAAGACACATCGCTGATGTTTATTCCCACGAAGGCCGACCAGCAGATACTTCAGGACAAATCGTACTACCGCGTGATGGACCTCGGCAACTTTGGCGCCGCAACGCCGTCGTATTTCCACAAGAGCATCGGCGGCTACCACGCAGCCAAACTCACCCGCTACAACGACCTCATCGACCAGATGATCAACCCTGCGAAGAGCGCATTGCTCGGCCAGGCGCAACAGGGCGAGATTGATCTCACGAAGGTGGACATGCGCGCGCTCAACATGCTCAACACCAAATACATCAAGATAGGCGACGAGTTCGTGATGGAAAACCCCGATGCCCTCGGCAACGCATGGCTCGTGAGCGATGTGGAATTTGTCGACGGAGCCGACGCAGAGATGGCGGCGCTCAAGAAAGCCGACCCCGCAGTCAAGGCCGTAGCCGACAGCAAGTATAAGGCAGCCCTCGGCGCGCCAGTGCAGAAGCAACCAGGCGACACCATCGCCCTTTCGGCGCCCTATAAGCCCAACGAATTGCGCTACAAAGCCTCGACCAAGAACGGCGGCATTGCCGTGTTCTCCGAGGTGTTCTTCCCATGGGGCTGGACAGCGACCGTCGACGGCAAGGACACCCCGATAGCCTGCGTCGACTTCACCCTCCGCGGCATCCGCGTGCCAGCCGGCAGCCACGAGATTGTGATGCGCTTCGACCCGCAGTCGATCCACGCAACCGAGAAGGTGGCCTACGCCTCTATCGTAATCGTTTATTTTGCACTCATCGTGGCACTTGCAGCAGCCGTTGCTGCTTGCGGCAAAAGAAAGGAATAGGCGCAGATTGGGCAAGTTACGGAGATACTGTACGGCGCTGAAGCGCTACCGCAAAAGCAAGGGGTTTGGCATCCATTCCCCCTTTGCTTTCAGTTTCGTGCTCAACGTGCTGCGCGAGCAGGCCGCCTACTACGCCTATGCCGACATCGAGGCGCGGCGCAATGAGGCGCGACGCGTGAAGCGGTTGCTCGGTGTGCGTAAGCCCAAGATGATTTCCGGAAAAAGCGCCCGCATGATGTTTCGCGTGGCAAACTACTTCAACCCCTCTAAGGTGCTTCAGTTAGGATCGAACTTCGGCGTGTCGGCGTTCAGCACCCTCCGCGTGTCGCGGCGCTCGCGCATGTGGCTCTCCGGCGACGGCAACGGTCAGGACGTGGCGCTCGTGCTGCTTCAGAACCTGATAGACCGCATTGACGTGTCGCGCGCGAGTCAGGACGCCATCGCCG
>CAVAOU010000239.1:0-3538 GCA_963590085.1 Senegalimassilia sp.
GTGATGATCTGCACGTCGAAGTCCTTTTCAAGAGCCTTCAGCCCGAGATGGGCCGCATTGGGCTCAACCTTCATCAGGCTGTGGCGCATATCGTTGTAGAACTTGTGGATGAGTGCCGGATTGCGGACAAAGCCGTCGTGGCTTGCCACCTCCATCACCGGATAATTGTTCCACAGTCCGTCGGCGTCGCGAAACGTAGGCACACCGCTTTCGGCGCTTACGCCCGCTCCTGTAGATACAACCAGTTTCTTCATTGCCTTTTATTTCACGTTAAGGAGTTCGCGGAATTTCTGCGGAATCTCGATGTTGTTGTTGATTGATTTGAACTTGTCGCTGCCCACGCCGATGGCAAACACCGGCACAGGGTTGCCCGTGTGGTTGTAGGTAGTGAAGCCGATGCCGTTCTTGTGGTTAAGGATGTTGAACACCACCGACGAGAACTGGTTGAAGTCCTTATAGAGCGTCTTTTCCGATGCGCCGCTGTCAATCTTTGCGAATGCGTCCTTGATGGCGCTCTCTTCTTCCGCAGTCACAGGGATGTGGCTCCAGAGACCGAGTTTCGTTTCCATCAACTTATACACTTCATCCCACGAGAGTTTGTTGCGCATGCAGTAGTCGTTGAACCTTTCTTTCGACATGCTGCGCCAGTCGATGTCGGCAAGCGTAGGCACTTTTCTGCCGCCTTCCACGCCGAGGGTCATGCCGCCGGTGTCGTGGTCGGCAGTGACCACAATCAGTGTTTCGTCAGGATGCTCGCGATAGAATTCGTAAGCCACGCGGATCGACTCCTGGAAGTTGAGCACTTCCTTCACCACCGTAGCGCCGTCGTTGGAGTGGGCTGCGTGGTCGATGTTGCCGGCCTCCACCATCATGTAGAAGCGGTCGGGGCTCACGCGGAGCATGTGGGTGAGGCAAGCCTCAGTGAGTTGGCGCAGTTTAGGCGCGCCTTCGATGCTGTCGATGGTGTATGGGAAGTCGTTGTACATCTCCGGAGTACTTGCGGCAACGAGGATTTTCTTGCTCGAAGTCTTGGGTTTCAGATTGTCGAGGCCGTAGACCACGTCGTAGCCCTGCTTTGCGTATTCCTTGAAGATGGGCACGCACTTGTCGGCTCCGTATTTGCCCATGAGGGTGTAGGCGCCGCCGATAAAGTCGAAATTGCTCTTTGCGCCGTCCTTGTTGATGCCTTCATACATCTTGCGGTTGAGTTGGTGGGCAAACTGCGTTGCCGGAGTGGCATCGTCGAAAGCCACCGAGGTGATGACGCCCACGCCCCAGCCGCGCTTCTTCAGTTGCGTAGCCACGCTGGTCACGTTCACCGAGTCGGCGTTCATGCCAATCATGCCGTTGTTGGACTTAGAGCCCGTAGCGAGTGCCGTGCCGGCCGCTGCCGAGTCGGTGATAGGGCTGTTGGCAGAATAGGTCAACGCCATCGACGACACAGGGAACTGCATCATCAAGAGGTTATCCTTGTTTTTGAGCACCATGCGGTTGTAGGTCTCCGCCGAGAGCACATGGCCCATGCCCATGCCGTCACCGATAAACAGAAACACGTATTTCAGTTCGGCTGAAGCGACAAGCGCCAGCAAGAGAAGCGAGAATGTAAGGAAAAATTTCTTCATTTCTATATGGTTTTAGTTGTTCATTTTCAGCATGTCGTCCATAATGTCGCGCGAGTTGTAGAGCCGCGGTATCTTGCGTTGTCCGCCCAACTTGCCGCTGCGCTGCAGCAGCCAGTCGTCGAAGAGTCCGTGGCGCGCCTCTACCACCGACAGACGGTCGATGAAGATGCCCTGGAAGCGCTTCGCCTCGTAGTCGGAGTTCTCGCGCTGGAGCAGGCTGTCGAGCGTGTCGGCAAACCGCTCTATGTCGGCCGGGCGCTTGGCAAACTCAATCAGCCACTCGTGGCGGCCCTTGGTGGCGGCGGTGGCATAGACCGGCGCCACGGTGTAGTTCGCCACGGCGGCGTCCGTAAGCCGGCACGCCTGCTCGATGGCGGCGTCGGCATTGTGCACCATCAGTTCCTCGCCGAAAGCATTGATGAAATGCTTGGTGCGGCCAGCGATGGTGATTTTCAGCGGCGCTGTCTGCTCCACGCGCACGGTGTCGCCAATGCGGTAGCGCCAGAGGCCGTTGCAGGCGGTGATTACGAGTTCGTAGGTGCGTCCTGCCTCCACCTCGCCCACGGTCAGCGTGTGCGGGCAGTCGGAGTCGGTCTCCGAGAGCGGGATAAACTCGAAAAACACACCGATGTCGAGCAGCAGGAGCATCGCCTTCGTATCCATCGACGACTGCACGGCAAAAAAGCCTTCGGAGGCGTTGTAGGTCTCAACGAAATGCATCTTCGCCGGGTCGGTAATCGACTCATATTGTTGGCGGTAGGGCTTGAAACTGATGCCTCCGTGGAAAAACACCTCAAGGTTGGGCCACACGTCGTGGATCGACGCGGCGCCCTCGCGGCGGAGCACCTCCTTGATTACCGACAGGAACCACGAGGGCACGCCGGAGATGTTAGTAACGTTCTGGCGGCGGCTCGCCTCCACCAGTGCGGGGAGTTTCTTGCTCCAGTCCTCCATCAGGGCGGTGCGCTTGTCGGGGATGCGCACGAGGTTGGCAAGGGGATTGATGTTGCTTATGAGGTTGGCTGAGAGGTCGCCCACAACGACGCCCTTCCTCAGCGTCAACTCGTTGGCGTAACTGCCGCCGAGGATAAACGCCTTGCCGTCGAAGATGCGGCTCTGGGGGTTCATCGCCAGATAAACAGCCACGCAGTCGGCGCTGCCGCGGTAGTGGCAACGGCGGAACGAGTCGGGCGTGATGGGCACATACTTGCTCTTGCCGTCGGACGTGCCCGACGACTGCGCGAAATTGCGGCACTCGCCGCGCCACAGCACGTCGCGCTCGCCCTCAACCATCCGCATCACGTAGGGGCGCACATCCTCGTAGCGCACCAGCGGCACAGCGGCGCGGAAGTCGTCAACGGTACGGATTTTGGAGAAGTCGTGTTTCTGCCCGTAGGCAGTGCCTTCTGCCTCATGCAGAAGCCATTGCAACTGGCGCTCCTGTATCTGTGAGCCCTCAGCGGCAAACCGCTGCAGTTGCCCCACGCGGTGCATGAAAAACGGCCGAAGAATATTGGTTATGCTCATCGTCTTGATTCTTTTCTGTGCAGGGTGATCTCTATAATGCCGAGATGCAGCCTATCTTCTACAAAGATAGCGCAAATAAGCCGTAAATTATTACAAATAAATTAAATTCATCGCCCCGCCGCCAGGAAAAAGCGCCTTGTCAATAACCCAACGTCTTTAGACTGAGGCAGAGCACGCAAGCGCTCCGTGGGAGCGCCGTATTGCTAACCACGGGGTTCAGCCCGTGGTCGAGGGATGCATTTAAGAAAGTGCCCCGTAGGCGGCACCGCCCACACCAGCCTAAGCCTCCATGCCCCTGCGGCGCCCCCACGGGGCGCAAGTTGTTGATTGTCAACCATCCCCAGGCTGAAGCCTGGGGTTATCAATACGGAGCCCCGACGGGGCTCTCC
>CAVAOU010000240.1:0-3523 GCA_963590085.1 Senegalimassilia sp.
AGGCTACGCAGGCGCTTGTTGCGGATGAGCAGGTAGGCAAGGCCTATGGTGAGGGCGATGTTTTTAAGGAATGTGGCGGAGTTGCTGATAACCATGGCTTCGCCAAAGCAGCCGCAGTCGGGAACTGGGTCGGCAATCATTATCCATGCCGAGAGTGGCATCATGAAAGCCATGCATATAAGCAAGGCAATCACCGTGACCCGTCGGAATGAGCCGATGAGCAACATCACTCCGGCAAGAAATTCAAAGATTGGCAGCGCTACGGCAAAGATGCCGCTGAACGGCATCGCCCACATCCAGCCAAGAGCCTCGATATAGTCGTCAATCTTGTAGCCAACGCCCCAGATGTCGACAGCCTTGACAAACCCCGAGTAGACAAACGTGCCGCCCACGGCGATGCGCAACAGGACTACAAGGGTCTTGATGACGGCTTTCTTCCAGCGGGGCTCGGTGGCCTGACTATTTGCCATAACTCAATTTTATGAGAGCAAACAAGGCATAGTTAACCATGTCCATGTAGTTGGCGTCGATGCCTTCTGAAATGATTGTCTGCCCGTTGTGGTCTTCAATCTGCTTGGTGCGCTGCAGTTTCGACAGAATCATGTCGGTGTACGAACTGATGCGCATCAGTCGCCAAGCTTCGTCGTAATCGTGGTTTTTGGCGAGCATCAGGCGAGTGGTTTCGCCAATATACTGGTCGTAGAGCGCCAACGCCTTTTCAGCTGTGATGTCCACCTTGTCGGCAGCGCCGAGCGCCAGTTGGATAAGGCCCACGATGCCATAGTTCACGATGCCCACAAATTCAGGCTGGATGCCTTCGTTGACCATTGCCTCGCCCTTGGTTTCGAGCGAGCGGATGCGTGAAGCCTTGATGAGAATTTGGTCGGTGAGCGACGATGGGCGAAGTATGCGCCACGATGCTCCATAGTCCTTGAGTTTCTTCTCGAAAATCTCGCGGCAGTTTGCCACAGCAGCGGCAAATTCCTTCTCTGTATTGTGGGTTTCGGTCATTGTACGGTTGTATTAATCTGTTTGTTGATGCTTTCAATGTAGTCGAGAATCTCCTCGCGTCCGCGGAAGTCGGAACTTGACGTTACGAATACCGGCGGCAGTTCTTCCCAAAGTTCTTGGAGTTGGGCCTTGTATGCGCCAACCATCTGTTTGCCTGCCACGGTGCCGAGTTTGTCGGCTTTCGTGAAGACGATGCTGAACGGGATGCCGTTCTCGCCGAGCCAGTTGATGAACTCGAGGTCGATGGCCTGCGGCTTGTGGCGGATGTCGACAAGCACAAACAGGTTGGTCATCTGGTGGCGGTGGAGCACGTAGGAGTCAATCATTTTTCTCAATTTCTCACGGGCGTCCTTGCCGCGGCGGGCATAGCCGTAGCCAGGGAGGTCGACAATGTACCAACTATCGTTGATAAGGAAATGGTTGATGAGCATGGTCTTTCCCGGTGTCGACGACGTCATTGCCAGACCCTTGCGGCCAGTGAGCATATTTATGAGCGACGATTTGCCAACGTTGGAGCGTCCGATAAACGCATATTCAGGGATGTTGCCGTCTGGGCACTTGCGCACATCGGAGTTGCTGATTACGAATTTTGCGTCCTTGATAATCATTAATGAGTAAATTTATTTTTATCCAGCGTGTTGCTTTTGCAAAAATAGCAATAAAAAATTATTTGAAAAAATAGGGGATAAAGTTGGCGGCTCTCCGCAAAGATTTCGTAACTTTGCAGAGAAGAACGACAGCAATGGAACAGACGACACAATATACAGTCTATGTCCAGCGGCGATTCCGGCAATCGGACGCCGATGCCCTGCTGTTGTCAGTGATATGAAGCCAGTCAGCACAACGTGTGCGGATTGGCTATTTTTTTATGCGCAAGTAAAACTTACAAAGTAAAAACCATAACATATATGAAACACGAAAGTCTTGTGTCGATTTCCGATTTCTCCAAGCAGGAGATGCTGGATTTGCTCGAGGACATGAAGTTTTTCGAGGCCAATCCTAACCGGAAACTTCTTGACGGAAAGGTCGTTGCGACGCTCTTTTTCGAGCCGTCGACGCGCACTCGTTTGAGTTTTGAAACTGCAGTCAACCGCCTGGGCGGACGCGTCATCGGCTTTTCGGATGCCGCAACGTCGAGTTCGTCGAAGGGCGAAACGCTGAAGGACACCATAATGATGGTCAACAACTACGTCGACCTCATTATCATGCGCCACTATCTTGAGGGAGCGGCTCGCTATGCCTCGGAGGTGTCGAGGGTGCCTGTCATCAATGCCGGCGACGGCGCCAACCAGCACCCTTCGCAAACGATGCTCGACCTCTACTCCATCTACAAGACCCAGGGCACGCTCCGCGACCTTACCATCACTATGGTGGGCGACCTCAAATACGGCCGTACGGTGCACTCGCTGCTGATGGCGATGTCGTATTTCAACCCTACGTTCAACTTCGTTGCGTGCAACGAGTTGCAGATGCCACAGGAATATAAGGACTTCTGCGACGAGCACGGCATCCGCTACCGCGAAACGCGCGAATTCTCGCCGGAGGTGATCAACGCGAGCGACATTATATATATGACACGCGTGCAGCGCGAGCGCTTCTCCGACCTCGAGGAGTATGAGCGCGTGAAGAATCTCTACAACCTCCACAACTCGATGCTCGACGGCAGCAAGCCTACGGTGCGCATCCTTCACCCGCTGCCACGCGTAGGCGAGATTTCGCAGGACGTCGACGACAATCCGAAGGCCTACTACTTCCAGCAGGCTCAAAACGGTCTCTATGCCCGTCAGGCAATTATTTGCAAGGTTTTAGGTATTAACGTAAAGGAACTGAGAGAAAATGAACGATAACAGCAAACTTGCCGTTGCTGCCTTGAAAAACGGCACAGTGATTGACCACATTCCATCGCACCTTGTGTTTAAGGTGGCGCAACTGCTCGATTTGGAAAATGTGGAGGGCAGTGTGACTATCGGCTACAATCTTGACAGCAAGAAGTTGGGCAAAAAGGGCATCCTAAAGGTGTCGGGAGTGGAATTCCCGGTTGAGACGCTCAACCGCCTGGCGCTTGTTGCTCCAAACGTGAACGTGAACATCATCGAGGACTACAAGGTGGTGCGCAAGTTCAAGGTTACGCTCGACGACGAGGTGGTTGATATCGTGAAGTGCACCAACCCCAAGTGCATCACCAACAACGAGCCGATGCGCACCTACTTCCATGTCATCGACAAGTCCAACGTGGTGATAAAGTGCCACTACTGCGAGCGAATGATTGAAAAGGACGATATTGTACTCAAATAAACCTTACCGCCTATGACAAAGAAAGTGTGGCGCCCCGGCACAATGATCTATCCGCTGCCGGCAATCCTCGTGGGATGCGGCAATGCGCCCGAAAACTATAACCTTATCACCGTTGCCTGGGTGGGCACTATCTGCTCCGACCCTGCAATGTGCTACATCTCCGTCCGCCCGGAGCGGCACAGCCATGCGCTGATCAAGAAGAACATGGAGTTTACGC
>CAVAOU010000241.1:0-3522 GCA_963590085.1 Senegalimassilia sp.
CGCCAACGAGGTGCAGATACCGCTGCCGTGCCGCCCATGCTCAGTGTTTGGCAACAAGCCGTGCCTGCGAGGCGACTACGCGTGTCTGCGCGGCATTGACTACCACACGATAATCAACCATTTGGACCAAGCGATAAACCGACAATGAACGAAGATTTCGACATAAGAAAGAGCCGCGTCGACGGCGACAACGACTTTGAGCGCGCCCTTCGCCCGCTCAACTTCGACGATTTCAATGGTCAGGACAAGATCATTGAAAACCTCCGCGTGTTTGTCAAGGCCGCAAGGCTGCGCGGCGAGTCGCTCGACCACACCCTGCTCTACGGCCCTCCAGGCCTCGGCAAGACCACCCTGTCAAACATCGTGGCCAACGAACTGGGCGTGGGCTTCAAGGTTACCTCCGGGCCGGTGCTCGACAAGCCAGGCGACCTGGCGGGCATCCTCACCTCGCTGGAGGACAACGATGTGCTGTTTATCGACGAGATCCACCGCCTCAACCCCGTGGTGGAGGAATATCTCTACTCTGCCATGGAGGATTACCGCATTGACATCATGATTGACAAAGGACCGGGCGCACGCTCCGTGCAACTCAACCTTTCGCCGTTCACCCTCATAGGCGCCACCACGCGCAGCGGCCTTCTGACGCCGCCACTGCGTGCGCGCTTCGGCATCAAGTGCCACCTGGAATACTACGACCACGAGGTGCTCACCAACATCGTGCTGCGCTCCGCACGGCTGCTCAACGTGGAGTGCACCAGCGAAGCCGCCGGCGAAATTGCCATGCGCAGCCGCGGCACGCCACGTGTGGCCAACGCCATCCTCCGCCGCGTGCGCGACTTTGCGCAGGTGAAGGGTTCGGGCAACATCGACACCGAGATCGCTAAATATTCGCTCGAGTCGCTCAACATAGACCGCTACGGCCTCGACGAGGTGGACAACAAGTTGCTGCTCACGATTATCGACAAGTTCAACGGCGGCCCCGTAGGACTGTCGACCATAGCCACCGCCATCGGCGAGGATGCCGAGACCGTGGAGGAAGTCTACGAGCCGTTTCTCATCAAGGAAGGCTTCATCAAGCGCACGCCGCGCGGCCGCCAGGTTACGATGCTCGCCTACAACCATCTGCACCGCAACCCCGGCAGCCAGCAGGGCTCGCTGTTTTGATTGATTTGGCACACATACATAACACAGAAAAGGCACAGCAGGGAGAAGCGCTGTGCCTTTTCTTCGATTGGAAACCTGATTATGTCTGCGGTCAGTGTTGACAGAGGCCTCATTTAGCCACGATGGTCAATTTCCCTACGTCTTTACAGTTTTTGAATGCTACTTCCGCAGACGAGCCACTAATAAAAAATAATTGTCTATGATTTCTTTTAGAATGCGCGGAAATTAATCCTGAAGGTCAGGGTCGGATAAACAGTCAGGGCGTTGCGCACCTTGTTGAATGCGTTGTCGTCCTCAACGATCGACTTGTCAATCTCGCCATAGTCGGTATAGAGTTCCGGCTTGCCCTCAATCTGTACGCCGAGGTCGCACGCGAAGTTCACTCGCTTGTTGGGCACGGAGCGCCCCCAACCGATGCCCACATACGGGCGGAAGCCTTTCACCTTCAGGCCGCCAGAGATGTTTCCATTCTCGTCGGCAGGAATCTTGTAGTCGCCGATCACAGCCTGCGCTTCGGGCTGGGCAAGTTCGTTGCTGTGGCCAGAGATTTTAAGAATCTTGTCGCCGCCGAAATATCCGCCCACAGCCACAAACAGCGGCACCTTGGGCACTGGATAGACATTGAATATCACCTGCCCCTGCACGCGGCCGAGGTCGCCCTGCAGTTTCACCGTTCCTTCGCGGGTCACCATTGCGCTGGAAGTGGCGCTGGGCGCCTGATAGGTGAATTCGGCGTTGGCGTTGAAGGTGATGGCGGGCATATACGACACTCCGGCGCGCAAAGCCACAAATTTGGTGATAGGAGTGGCGAGTTCTACGGAGATGCCGTTGGTGCCGACACCCACGCCGGCGCCAAGATGGTTAAAGATGTCACTGCTTTGTGCGGGGGCAACGGCTGCCATGGCAAGCATAGCCGTGCCGAGAATCAATTTTTTCATGTCGTTTGGTTTTAGTGTTTATCTGATTACTTTCTTTCCGTTCACGATGTAGACGCCCGGAGCCAACGGCTCTTTGCAGCGGCGGCCGTAGAGGTCGTAGATAACTGCGTCCTGCTCCTGCGGCTCAACGGTGATGGCGTCAACGCCCGAGGTTATCACGTCGACAGGCGTAACCTTCAGCGAATAAACCTTCACTGGGTCGGTCGTTGTGGTTTCTGTCTTCAGCGTCTTTCCTCCGCGCGACGACTGCAGCGGCGTTCCGGCGCCGATTCCGGCATAGATGTAGGCGTAGACAGGTTCCTTGGTGTCGTAGTTAATCTTGGTTGTGCCCTTCGTAAAAGCAACTATCTGCGTAGGATCGTCGCTGCCTATCTTCACCTCGAGGTGCATCTTCGTGGTGGTGAGGCAATCGATGTCGATAGAGCCGGTGCCGCCCACAACCACAATCATGCCCTGGAACTCGTCGGGGATGTAAGGATTGTCGACAACCGCTGTCGGTGCTTCGCTCAGCGCGCTCGACGAGATCGGAGTGGAGATGTCGATACACTTGTCGGTGTCGTTGTAGCCGTTGCCCTCGTCGCCGAGGCTGTAGTGCACGTCGTCGATGGTAGTGTCGTCGAGGTCGGTCTCATCCGAGAGCGATTCGCTGAAGTCGACGGTCTTTTCCGTTTCGATCTGCGGTATTGGCGCCACTTCCGGCCCGATGACCACGCGGCTCTGGAGCACACCATCCACGCAGATGCCGCCGTTGGAAGTGTCCTTGCCGTCGTCGGTGACGCTCACAAATTCGCCGTTGCTCGGCAACTTGATCACTGTGCCCTTGCCAAGGTAGAAGTCGTAGACGCCACGTATCGCCGCCTCCGTAGAGGTGATGTCGAGGGTAGAGTTCTCAATGTAGAGCATGCCGCCTTCCTTCGGCCCCGCCTTCATGTCGATGCCCGTGGTGAAATTCTTGAGATACACGTTGCAATTCTCTATATTAAGGCTGGCAAGGTACAGATACATGGCAGCCTGTCCCCACTTGCCTTCGAAGTTGATAGTGAGCGAAGGCAGTCCCTCCTTGGTGTCGCCGCCGCGGATGGTGAGCGTGCCGCCAGTGTCGTAGCCGTAGTTGATGCCGAGATAACTTGACGTAATTACGTTGTCGCCGTACAACTCAATCGTTAGGTCGTCGCCGGAGGCATTGATGCCGCAGTCCGACTTATAGTCGTCGGTGTTGAAATTGGCGTTGTTGAGAGTGAGTGTGTTGGTGCTGGAGTTGAATGTCACCGACCCTTTGTCGCTGAGCACGTCGTAGCAGTTGGTCGACGTCACCGTGATGCCTGCCACCTCCAGCGATAGGCCGGAGAACTGATAGGAGGCCGTGACCACATCGCTGCAGTCCTCGCCGTCGCTAATCCACACCTTTACGGTGCTCGAT
>CAVAOU010000242.1:0-3521 GCA_963590085.1 Senegalimassilia sp.
GCCATAGCCTTCCAGCAAGCGTCCTCCTTGGCCTCGCGGATAGAGCCGCGGCCTTGGGGAGTAACGACGTCGAGCACCACGTTGTGACCCTTGTAGGGCGTGAGGTCGAACGGCACGGTGTAGTCCGTTTTCGACTTTGCGAGACGCACATAGATTGTTTCGGCGATTTTGCCGTCCACAACGATGTTGATTCGGGCGTCGTCCGACGATTCCTGCACGGGAAGCAGGAGGTATCTGCCAGAGTCGGTTACTCTGACCATAGTGTTGTTGACGCTGACGTTGTTAATCTCTACGCCGTTTGCAGCGAGTGCAGCCGGCGATGCAACCAGCAGTGACAAAGCCAATGAAGCAGTCAGTTTAGTGAACAAATTTTTCATTATATAGGTATATTAAATTTCGCGGTAGGCATGGCTTCTTCAGCCACTGACGCAAAGGTAATTATAAGTGCAAGCGACGGCTATCAAAATTCGTGCATAGTGTATCAAATATGTTGTATTGCCCAATTTATCGCAGTTTATGCACTTTTTTTTATAGTTTTATGTTTAATTTTGGTAGTCCTTATTACACATAGTGATGATGAAATTTACAAACCTGATATTTGTTTTGGCTCTCGTCTTGGGCATTTTCGGATGCACGGAAAAGAAAGTCTACAAGATTGGAGTGTCGCAGTGCAGTCAGGACGACTGGCGCGCAAAGATGAACGAAGAGATTAATCGTGAGATAATGTTTCACGACGATGCCGTTGTGGAGATACGTTCCGCCGACGACAACAACGCCAAGCAGATTTCCGACATCAAATACTTCGTTGACAACGGGTTTGACATCATTGTGATTTCCCCAAACGAGGCCGAAGCGCTGACACCGGTAATTAAGGAAGTGTATGAAAAAGGGATGCCGGTGCTGATTTTCGACCGCAACATCAACGGCGACACCTACACCGCCCGCATTGGCGTTGACGACGAAGAACTCGGCGAAATGGCTGCCCATTATGCCATGCATATCCTCGGGCCGAACCCCAAGGCAATAGAGATTTACGGTCTCAAAGGCTCCACGCCAGCCGAAGGTCGCCACGACGGCTTCGTTAAGGAATTTACCGCCGCTGGCGGACAGATTCTGGCGAGCGAATCGGGCTTTTGGAACAAGGAAAATGCCATCCCCGTGGCCGATTCGCTGCTGCGCATCTATCCCGATGTTGACTTGATTTATGCCCACAACGACCGCATGGCCATCGGCGCGTCGGAAGTGGCTCACCGCTTGGGTCGCAACAACATAAAGATTATCGGTATCGACGCAGCGCCCAATGTGGGCATCCAGGCCGTTGCCGACGGCGTGATTGACGCCACCTTCCTTTATCCTACTGAGGGTCACCGCCTTGTGCAGACCGCGTTGGCGATACTGAAAGGCGAACCCTATCAGAAAGAAACCAAACTGCCGCTGGCGTCGGCTGTAGACAAGAGCAATGCCGACATCCTTCTGCTCCAGAACAAGACTATCAGCGACGAGACCAACAAGATGAAACTGCTGAAGTCGCAGATCGACGACTATTGGGACAAGCACTCGTCGCAAACCATTCTGTTCTATGCCTGCGTGGCGATTATCGTGCTCCTTTTCGGCATGGGTTTCCTTCTCCTCCGCGCCTACTGGCAGCGCAGCCGCCACCAGAAAACACTTTTGGCACAGAACAAACTGCTTGAGGAAGAGCGCGACAAGCAGCAGCAACTCAACCGTCAACTGCAGGAGGTGACGCACTCCAAACTGATGTTCTACACCAATGTATCGCACGACCTGCGCACACCGCTCACGCTTATTTCCGAGCCGGTGGCGCAACTCGCCTCGGCCGGCAACCTCACGCCGCAGCAGTCCACGCTCATCAAAATTGCCAACAAGAATGTGAAGATACTGCAACGACTGATAAATCAGATACTTGACTTCCGCAAATTTGAAAACGGCAAGTTGGATCTCCGCCTTGCTGAGATTGATTTCAGCAAGGCGATAAGCGACTGGATGGAGTCGTTCTATTCGATTGCGCGGAGCCGCGACATAAAACTCACGCTGGTTAAACCCGCTGGCGACAAGCTTATTACACTGGCATTCGACTATGAGAAGATTGAGCGCGTGCTCTTCAACCTGATGTCGAACGCATTCAAGTATACCCCCGACAACGGCTCGATAACAGTGGCCTACGACTGCGACGGCAAGAACCTGACCTTCAAGGTGACCGACACCGGCGAGGGCATCAGCGAGCAGGATCTCGGCAACATCTTCGACCGGTTCTACCAGGTGGACCGCGTGCACCCGAAAGGCTCGGGCATCGGACTGTCGTTGGCAAAGGCGTTTGTCGAACTGCATGGCGGCAACATTGCCGTGGAGAGCCAGGTGGGCAAGGGTTCGACGTTTACGGTGACATTGCCTGTTACCCATGTTGCCGAAGAGACGGTAGAGATGGAAAAAACCATTGGCAACCAGGACGTTGCCGTAGAATTGGACAACGTTGAGGCGAAGATTGAGTTTGACGCCGACAAGCCTATCGTGCTGATAATCGACGACAATGCCGACATCCAGAAACTTGTGGGCGAGTTGCTCAACGAGGACTATAATATAGTTACGGCATCCAACGGAAAGGATGGATTGCGCCAGGCAGTGAAGTATGTGCCCGACCTTATTATCTGCGACGTGATGATGCCCGTGATGGACGGACTGGAGTGTTGCCGTCGGCTTAAGGAGGATGTTACAACCTCCCACATCCCGGTGCTTATGCTCACGGCATGCTCTCTTGACGAGCAGCGCGTGCAGGGCTATGCCTGCGGCGCCGACGGCTACCTGTCGAAGCCGTTCAGCAGTGCCGTGTTGAAGGCACGATGCCAGAGTCTTGTTGCCAACCGTCAACTCATCAAGGAGTTGTGGCAGTCGCCTGTGGTGGTCAACGCCCCAGGCAACGACGATGCAAAGAAACAGATTGCCAAAGCCACGGCAATCAACGAGATAGACAGCGATTTCTACAACCGCTTCCTCGAAATCTTCAAGCAGGAGATGGGCGACCCCAATCTTAACGTCGATGCCCTCGCCGCCAAACTCGGGCTCGAGCGGTCGCAGTTCTACAGAAAGATCAAGGCGCTGACCAACTATGCCCCGGTGGAACTCATACGGCGGTTGCGGTTGCAGCATTCGCGCAAACTGCTGCAGTCAACCGACAAGTCCATCAGCGAGATTGCCTATGAAATAGGATTCTCCACGCCGGCCTATTTCTCCAAATGCTATAAGGACGCCTTTGGCGAAACCCCGACCGAAGCCCGCGCCAAAATGGCGTAATTTCATCCTTCTGCTACGCTAAAAATCGTGGGGGATTTACGGATTTCGGTGAAGAAAATCGCGGGGGATTTACGGATTTTGGTGAAGAAAATCGCGGGGGATTTAAGAAAAGGCTTTATATATTGTTGTGTTTCAAATGTTTTGCCTATTTTTGCAGAGGACTAAACTAAAGCAATGCAAAAACGATGATTTTCAAGCGCAAAATTTATGAC
>CAVAOU010000243.1:0-3496 GCA_963590085.1 Senegalimassilia sp.
CAATGGTGGCAACGAGCAGTGCCAGATACACTGCCATGCGGGGTTTCATCATCATCGGCATCTTCATAGCGGTAGGGATGTTAGTTAGCAAAGTCGACCGACAAGCCCAGTTGGAAACGGCTCGGGTTCATCGGATAGTGGAGCGCTGAGAAATAGTTGCTTCCTCCAAACAGGCCGCGGTTCACGTGGCTGTACATCACGAAGAAGCGCGTCTTCTTCAGTTTGAAGTCGGCGTAGGCATTCATAAATGGGTAATTCCCAATGAGTTTCTCGTGCTGGGTGTGGAACGCCATCGTTGCCGGCTGATAGGCGGGAGCATAGTAGCGGGTGTAGTAACTGCAGTCAACGCCCAGGTTGACAAACAGCACTTTGGCTATCATAAACTTGAAGTAGAGGTTGCTGTAGACCGAAAGTTTCGGCAACGACAACACTTCTTCCTTGCTTGTGGTCTGATAGGTTATCGAGTTCTCCCAGTTGAACGCCTTGAAATGCAATCCCTGCTTCAGACTGAGCGACAGCACCTGCACACTTCCGCTTTCTTGCGCAGGAAGGGCATCGTTGTCGAAGTACACATAGTTCTGCAGGTTCTCCACGCCGGCAGAGAATGTGGTCCAGGTGTGGGGAATGTCGAGAGTGCCGCCAACGCGCACGCGGCGGATTTTGCCGAAGTCGTTCTGCCAAGCGAAGTGGTTGGAGATGAAGCGCTTCATCAGGAACGGCGCTTCGGTGTTTTTGAAAAATCCCTCACCGGTGATGCGCACGGTGTCGCCGAGCAGACGGAAGCGGGTGCTCACGGTGCCGCTCACGTCGATGTCGCCCGCCACGGGACCCACCAGTCCGAATTGCGCCGTCGCGGCATAGGTGAGTATCGAGCCGCGCTGTTTGGTCAATTGGCCGCCCACCCAAACGAGATTTTCGGTGGCCTTCGGGTCGATGCTAATGTCGGGGAATGTGGTCAGCCCGTCGGGCTTGTAACTGCTCGTGAGCATAGTGTCGACCACTTGTGTGTATTTGCGCAGTTCGTGGGTGGCGTAGGCTGACAGTCCGAATTTGGCATTCTTCTTGAAGCCTTCGATGAGGTCAAGTCCCACGGTGTTGCGCAGACGCCAGTATTTGGTTTCTTCGTTGGTGCCCGTAGTGCTGAGATAATTGTTTGTGAAGAAAGAAGCATCGTCGGAGGCGCTCTCGTTGATAAACTTGTGGGTATTGGTCTTGTAGTCGAAAGTCCAGATGAAACTGGACACAGGCACATAGGTGCGCTTAGCCACGGTGTCGCCCTCAGCCTTTGGTAATTCTTGATAGTAGCCCACCTTGTAGCGGTGGTTCATGTAGAATTCCCCGCCCTTGATGCGTGAGAATGCCGACGACAGGTTTACGGGAATTGACTTCGCGTCAATTTTTGAGTCGCCGCCCTGCAGTTGCGCCGGATCGATGATGTAGAGGTCGTCGGTGATACCGCCGTTCTCGTGGTTTACTGAGTTGAAACTGTGCATCATGGCCTGCAGTTCGTAGCGGTCGCCGGTATAAGACGACGACAGACCCCAGCCGAAATTGCTCAGCGCCTGATTGTCGTAGCCGCCCTTGGAGTAGAGATAGTCGACCCGTGCGCCAAACTGCAACCGCTTGTTCACGTTGCCCGAAAATTCGCCCTTCAGGCGGTCCTGCCCCGAGTTGCGGCCGCCGCCCCAACTGTAGGACAACAGCGTCATTGGTATGCGTGTGTTGTAGTATCGTTGCTTCTCGGCGCTGTGCGTCCAGTGGTCGAGCACGTCGGCGAAGATGAATTCCGACCAGTCTTTGCGCTCAAAGAAAATCTCGTTGATGCCCGCCGTGCCGAAGTTGCCAGTTGAGGCATAGGCATCGGTAGCCATCGACGGCACAAACTGGCGGTGGTAGCCGCTGTAGAGCGTGTCGATTGTCGAAGCCACTCGCAGCCCCAGCGGTCCGCTGGCGGTCCAGGAGTAGCCCGGCTCCAGAGATTGCTTCTTTTTCGCCGCTGCTGAGAAAGCAACGACGATGCAAATGATGTATGTCAATATCCGTTTCACGTTGATATTTCTTGATTCGTTTAGGAGATTGCTTTATTCAATCGAGTCGTTGGGCAACCGCCGTTCAGGCACGACGATTGTGTCCATCGGGTTGACCTTCGGAGTGTAGGGCTGGGTCTGCTTGTCTTTGTGGAATGGGATGGTATAGGCCACCGACACGCTGACATTCAGATGGCTGTCGCGCACTCCATAGCCCGGGATGTAGTAAGGCCGCGAATTGGGAGTGTCCTTTACCTTGAAAGGAAAGTTGTAGCACACAGCCCAACCGAGCGAAAAGTTCTTGAAGAGTTCCACTTGTATGCCTGCCACGGCCTCGCCCCATATTGCTGACGAACTCTGGTCCTTGATGTCGAACACCTTGTTGTCCTTGCCCCAGTAGCCGTTGGTCATCGAAATGTTGGTGATGTCGTAGTTGAAGCGCGACGCGCCTACGCGCACGCCGGCATAGAGTTGATATTTCGGATCCTTGGCAAACATGAAATTGTAGTTCATTCCGATTTTGCCGTAGATCGCCAATTTGCTCTTGTATGTGAAGTTGCCGTCCTCTGGAGAGGTGTTGGCCTGTCCGAAGCCCACTTCCGCCACAGGAATGTAGCGGTTTTTGAAGTTCACGGCCACCCATGCGTCGCAGTCGCCATAGTCCTTGCCAAGGAGTCGCATCAGCGGTCCCCAGAAGTTCACGCCTACGGTGGCGCCCATCAGAGTGGGGCGGTACACCTTCTTCGATGCCCTCTCGATGGAGTCGCGGCGAAGGGAGTCGAGCGTAAGCGAGTCGGTGCGCATGAAGCGTAGTTTCTCCTGTCGCTTAATCTCCTTCAACTCCTCTTTGGTCACAGGCTTCAGTTCGTCGCTCGAAGCCACTGGCGTAACCTTGCGCTGCGCCGTTGCCATAATTCCGGCAAGCGAAAGCGCCACAATGCCGATCAGGATTGATGCATCTCTCAGTTTCATTGTCCGTCGGCCTCCGATGTCCGGAAAAATATCTTGATGTTTTCGGTGTTTGTGTTGTCAATGCGTCGGCGAGGCATCTGTATCGAGTCGATATAGTTGGTGGTCACCGAGATGTCGTTGACGTCAAACACGTAGAATGCGCCGCAGTCCTTGGAGTAGAAGTACGGCACGCAGTCGTAGTTCACAGTGATTGTGTCGGCGGCTCCGATTGCCGCGAGGCTTTGCTGGTTGTAGGTAATCACAAACCGGCAGCAGGTGGTGTCGACGTCGAAAGGCAGATAGACCTGCTGTGTCGAAGCCTGGTTGCGGATAATGGCAGAGTCGCCCGGAGCGCCGATGCCATAGACCGTGAGCGAGTCAATCGTTATCGCCGATTTGCTCGACGACGAATAGAATCCCGCCAAGGGCAGGCTGCTCGAGTTCTCCTCGCAACCGTTGGAGTCGCAGGAGGCGAGCCACACGACAATGCCTATCGACAGAGCCAGCAATATGTTGCG
>CAVAOU010000244.1:0-3495 GCA_963590085.1 Senegalimassilia sp.
CGGTGACAAGGTGATGAATGTGACTATGGCGCAAGGCTCGCCGTTCACATGGGTGGAGGCTACCAATCTCGACCTCGTGGTCGACCTCGGTGGCGGCTCGGCTGACTGCTCGGTCGACGGCCGCGTGGTGATAACAAACGGTTCCGACATCTATGCCCTCTATGGCGCTACGGGCACCACCTTTGAGGCGACTGCCGACGGCATCGCCGTTTCGTTCGCGCCTTCGAAGCCCCACTACCTTGCCGTGGCTGTGCTCCCATCGGCCGACGATGCCGACGCCTATGCGCAGTATGCCCCGGTGATTGTGCGCTCCACCACCACGGCGTGGTCCTACAACGAGCGCACCTCGATGATGACGTCCACCTGGACCCTCACCACCGAAAACCTCGACGGCGGCTCCAACCTCGACGCGCTTCAGGGCTTCCTGCCTCACCACTACAAGAATTCAACCAACAATATCTCCTTCCTCGGCTACACCTACGCCACTCCGCGCGGCAAGATGAAGATGGCTGCCGGACGGGCGTTTGAGACTGCTTATAAGTTTGACGGCTTCCTGCCGTGGTACGCCGCGCCGAAGGAGATGGCCGACCTCGCCAACCCCTACAACCGCGAGCGTATGGTTCAGATGATTTCCGACTACGCCACCAAGGGCAGTTTCGGCGCCGACACCTACTGGGGCGGCAAGGGACTGACGCAGATGGCTCTCTACATGACGTTTGCCAGCGAGATGGGTGAGGAGGAACTGTTTGAGCAGTGCCGCTCGCGCCTGCGCGAGAGTCTGGAGGACTGGCTCACCTATACTCCCGGCGAGACGCAGCGCTTCTTTGCGCGCTACGACCGCTGGGGCGCTCTTGTGGGCTACGACACGAGCTACGACAGCGACACCTTCAACGACCACCATTTCCATTACGGCTACTACACTTATGCCGGCGCGCTGCTCGCGCTCGTCGACGACGATTTCTGCCAGAAATATGGCGGCATGCTGAAACTCATCGCCAAGGACTATGCCAACTGGGACCGCAGCGACAAGCGCTTCCCGTGGCTGCGCACCTTCAGCCCGTGGTCGGGCCACTCCTATGCCGGCGGCCTCGGCAACACGGGCAACGGCAACGGACAGGAGTCGACCTCGGAGGCCATGCAGGGCTGGGGCGGCGTCTATCTGCTTGGCGTTGCGCTCGGCGACAAGGAGATGCGCGACGCAGGCATCTTCGGCTGGGTCACGGAGTCGAAAGGCGTGGCTGAATACTGGTTTGACCGCGACAAGGAAAACATCGACCGCACGCTCTACACCCATCCCTACTGCTGCAACCTTACTGCCGCCGGCGTGGGGTGGTGGACATGGTTCTCGGGCGACCCGGTGTGGATGCACTCCATCCAGTGGATGCCCGTTTCGCCGTGTCTCGACTATCTGAGCGAGGACCTCGACTTTGCCAAATGGGACTATGAGCAGATGTGGTCGGCAAAGGAGATTGGCGGCTGGACCACAACCACTAGCAGCGAGTCTACGCTGAGTCAGGAGAAAGGCCTCGGCAATGTGGTGCTGTCCTATCTGCAGCGCTACGATCCTGACCAGGCGGCAAAGATAATGGACGAGATGTGGGACGCCAACATGGCTGTGGCGCGCGAAACCGACACCAACGGCATTTCCTACTTCATCACCCACAGCCACCGCAGTTACGGCGACCGCGACTTCGCCTGCACTGCCGACATCCCTACGGCGTCGGCGTTTTGCACCGCCGACGGAACCTACACCTATGTGGTCTACAATCCCGATGCTGCGGAGCGCACCGTTACGTTCTACCGCGACGGCGCGGCTGAGAAGCAGTTTAAGGCGCCGGCACGGCAGATGACGGTCTATTCCGACAGTCCTGTGGCTACAACCGTCACCATCGACTGCCCGGCAACGGTTGCTCCTGGGTCGACCACTGCCATCACGGCTACAGTGCTCGACCAGTACGGCGCTACGGTCGACGGCGTAGAGGTGACATGGACTGCTACCGACGGCAGCACTGTCGATGCCGAAGGCAACCTCGTGGCTTCGTCGGCTAAGGGTTCTACCACACTCACCGCCACCTGCGGCTCGCTGACGGCGACAAAGACGGTGCGTGTGAACGAGGTGCCGGCGCTTGCGTCGGCTGAGATTGCCCCGGCGATGACTTATGCAATGGCAGGCCAGACCGTGGAGTTCTCGCTCAACGCCGTCGACCAGTATGGCAACGCCTACGCCACAGCAACCACGTGGACCATTGAGCGCGACGGCGCAACGGTGAAGACCGACTCAATCCTCGACATCAACGAAATCGGCGTGTATACCGTCAAGGCTACCACTGCCGACGGCCATTCGTACAGCCACCAAATCTATATGACTCCGACAATGCCTAACCTGGCGCTCAACAAAACGGTCACTGTAAGTTCGGAGGAAAACGCAGGCACGCTGAAGGCGAATGCCGTCGACGGTGACTCGTCGACACGCTGGAGCAGTGCTGCCAACGACGATGAGTGGATTATGGTGGACCTCGGCAAGGAGGCTTACGTCAACTCTGTTAATATCCTCTGGGAGAGCGCCTACGCGTCGCTCTACGATGTGGAGACGAGTCTCGACGGCTCGACCTGGACCAAGGTGAAATCGGTGACCGGCAGCGGCGGCGAGGAGTCGACCGCTATCGGTGCTACGGCGCGCTATGTGCGCATCACCGGCCGCCAGCGCGCCACAGCCTACGGCATCTCGATGTGGGAACTGCAGGTGCTGGGCATCGACCCTGACGCCGACCCGTCGTCGCTGATGGGCATCAGCATCAATGCGCCTGAAACTATCGTCAAGGCGGGCGAACAGGTGGCTCTGACTGCCACGGGGTTCGACCTCCAGGGCAATAAGGTTGATGCCGGCGAGATTACTTGGAGTGCCGACAGCGGCTCGGTGACTGCCGACGGTGTGTTTACGCCTGCGGGCTACGGCACGGCTACGGTCACTGCCACCAACGGTGACTACACGGCCACTAAGCAGTTTGTGGTTGAGGAGCAGATTGTAGCCTCGAAGGTGACAATGTCGCCCTCTGTAGCGCAGATTGTCGTTGGCGAGCAACTCGACTTCACCCTTAGCGCTACTGACCAGTTCTCTTCCGATTACCCGACCGACGGCTTCACGCTTTCGTGCGCCGAGATGGCTGATGCGGTGAGCGGAACAACGTTTACGGGCACGAAGGCGGGCACCTACACCGTTGTGGCAAGCAACGGCACGGTGAGCGCTTCGGCAACGGTGACTGTGGGCACCTACGACGACACCAACCTTGCCCTCGGCAAGAGTGTGTATGCTTCAAGTTATGAGAATTCGGGCACAGTGCCTGCCAATGCCGTCGACGGCGACTCGTCGACGCGCTGGGGCAGCGAGTTTGCCGACAACCAGTATATCGTGGTCGACCTCGGCGCGGAGTATGTGCTCTCTCGTGCGTCGCTGTCGATCGTAGCGCAGTCGCCTTCCACACTCCACTCCACGTC
>CAVAOU010000245.1:0-3493 GCA_963590085.1 Senegalimassilia sp.
GTAGTAGCCCAAGCAGGCATAAAGCCGTTGAGCAGATTGTCAAACCATTCAGTGACTACTTTGAAGTCAAAAATCATATCTTTAAATTTTCTTTGTTACTCAATCAGTTATCATTATCTGTCGATGTCGGGCACTACATAGTCGAGTGAACCGCCAATGGTAATCAAGTCGGCAATCTTCTCGCCGCGGGTCAAGTGATCAACAACGTTGGCAAGGCGCAGGCAAGTACCGTTAATCTTCATGCGGTAAGGCGATTTGTCGCCCTTGCTGTCGATATACACACCGAAGATGCCACGGCAAGCCTCAACTTCCTGATACCAGTGGCCTTCCGGAAGTTTGATGATTTTAGGCACTTTTGCGCAGTAGTCGCCTTCTGGGATATTGTCAACCAATTGTTCAAGAATCTTGAGCGACTGCTCGATTTCTTTCAAGCGCACGAGGTAGCGATCGAATGAGTCGCAACCGTCAAGCACAACCTGCTCGAAATCGAGTTCGCCGTAGATTGAATACGGGTTGGTTTTGCGGAGGTCGCAAGCCCAGCCTGAAGCGCGGCCTGAAGGACCAGCAACGCCATAATTAACGGCATCTTCCTTAGAAAGGATACCAACGCCCTTCAAACGGTTCTGGAAGATTACGTTACCCGTAACGAGTTGGTGATATTCTTTCAGTTTATCGTACATGATGGCGATAAACTCTTTCACTTTTTCCTGGAATGTAGGATAGATGTCGGCACGCACGCCACCGATTGTGTTGTAGTTGAATGTCATGCGGGCACCAGTTGTAGCCTCGAGGATGTCAAGTATAGTCTCGCGCTCACGCATACCGTAGAACAAGGCGGTTGTTGCGCCAAGGTCCATACAGTAGGTACCGAAGAAAAGCAAGTGGCTTGCAATACGCGACAACTCGTCGACCATCACACGGATCACCTGTGCGCGGCGTGGCACCTCAATACCGAGAGCCTTCTCGATGCAGGAGCATACGCAGTGCTCGTTAGGCAGAGCCGAGAAGTAGTCCATACGGTCGTAGAAATGGATTGTCTGCGGATAAGTGAGTCCTTCGCAGAGTTTCTCGATGCCGCGGTGGATGTAGCCGCAATAGAGGTCGATCTTCTTGACAGTCTCGCCGTCGAGCGAAGTGCGGAAACGGAGCACTCCGTGGGTTGCAGGGTGCTGCGGGCCGATGTTGACCACAAATTCCTCAGGAGCGAAGATTGTAGCGGTCTTTTCAACCACGTTGCCGTTCTCGTCCTCCACATAGGTAACAGTAGTGTCGTCGTTAGCCTCGTGATAAAGGCGGATAGGGTTGAGTTCTGGATTTGCGTCGTAGTCCTTTCTTAAAGGAAAACCCACCCAGTCATTGCGCAAATAGAGACGGCGCATGTCGGGGTGGTTGATAAATTTGATGCCATAGTAGTCGTAGACCTCACGCTCTTCCATGCGTGCGATTTCCCAAATGTCGCTCACACTGTGGAGCATCGGGTTTTCGCGGTCGGTTGTAGCGACACGTACCGACACCATCGAATAGTCGGCGGTCGACTTAATATAATAGGTGCAGCCAAGCGATTCGCCGAAGTCCTCACCTACTACGCAAGCCAGCCAATCGTAGCCGGCGGTTTTCAATGTTTCGGCAACAGCATGCCATTTTGCATCGGGAACGATGGCCAAAGCCACCTCGTTTTCTTCAAACGTTGCTTCCGGACAAACCTTGCCGATTATTTCTTGTATATTTGCCATACCTTAATATCTTATTCTTGTACGTGTTCCTCTTTCGCTATCTCTGGATTCTCACGGAAGAAATCTTCGCGAGTGCGTTTGCGGTTAACTCCGCCGAAGAATTTCTCGACCTTCACCTTGCGCTGCAACTGCATCAAGCCGTAGAACATTGCTTCTGGGCGTGGAGGGCATCCCGGGATATAGACATCGACAGGGACAACCTTGTCGATACCGGTGACCACATGATAGGAATTCTTGAATGGACCGCCAGACACGGCGCAACCACCAACGGCAATCACATATTTCGGTTCAGCCAACTGCTCATACAAGCGACGGAACACTGGAGCCATACGATAGACGATTGTACCGGCAACCATCATAAAGTCAGCCTGGCGTGGGCTCGAACGAGCCACCTCAAATCCGAAGCGTGCCATGTCGTAGCGGGCAGCGCCAAGGGCGATAAACTCAATACCGCAGCAGCTTGTTGCAAAGGTAAGCGGCCAAAGAGAGTTGCTGCGACCCCAGTTGATGAGTTCGTCAAGTTTGCCGACAACAACGTTTTGTCCCGACTCCTTGAGTTCGTTAACGAGACCTTCGATATATTCGTTATCGTTGAAGTCGTCCCACTTCATGCCTTTAATCTTTACTTCCATTTCAACGCTCCTTTCCGCCAAGCGTAAGCGAGGCCTAAAATGAGGACAAAGAGGAATACACACACAGCGAGGATGCTCTGCACGCCCATGCTCTTAGCGATGACAGCCCATGGGAAAAGGAACACTGTCTCGACGTCGAACATAAGGAACAAGATGGCAAACAAATAGTAACCAACCTTGAACTGAACCATACTGTCTCCTCGGGTAGGGATACCGCACTCATACGGCTCACCTTTCTGCGGCGCAAATGACCGTGGGCCGATCCATGCCGCCAACGACAAGCCGATAACCACCAATGCCACACCAGTGAGCACTGCCACTAAGGCTGTCGAGGTACTTTCGATACCAAATATTGACAAATCCATATTTAAAAATTACATAAATTTCACTATCCAAAACTTTCGATGCTTCATAGCACACTATAACTCAACGGATTGCCATCCGTTGACCAAATTTTGTGCTCTTTTCTGCATACTAAAGCCGTGCAAATATAGCAATTCTTTTGTTCAGCGAAACATTTTTTTAGAATTAATTCACACCAAAACAACAAAAAGTAACACTATTGCAACGAAACGGGACACGGCCAAAAATCACCAAATATTGTGATTGTCCGACTTTAATTTTAATTGTTAATTTGCAACCGAAAATTTAGTTAAGTTTTGAAAGTTCCGAGTCTATTGTTATCCTCCGCCGTCATCGCCGTGGCCACGCATTCCCAGGCCGCACCGACAGGCGCATTCAACGCCAACCAGTACGGCGACTCCATTGTCAACCTGAAAGAGATTTCGGTGACCGCAACCAAGCAACTGGCGGAGGCGGAGGCCAACGGATCGGCAACCTCGCTGATTGGGCGCTCGCAGATTGAAAGGCTCAACCTTGCCAACGTGAAAGAAGCAGGAGCCATAGTCCCCAACTTTTTCATCCCCGAATACGGCTCGCGCATCACCTCTACCATCTATGTGCGCGGCATGGGCGCACGCATCGACCAGCCTGTGGTGGGTATGGTAGTCGACAACGTGCCTATCCTCAACAAGGACAACTACGACTTCGACATCGCCGACATCGAGAGCATCTTGATGCTCCGCGGACCGCAAAGCACCATGTATGGGCGAAACACCATGGGCGGAG
>CAVAOU010000246.1:0-3478 GCA_963590085.1 Senegalimassilia sp.
TTGATCACCACGTCGTGCTGCTCGTTGCCGTCGGGGGTGACGTAAAAGGTTGAGAACCATGCCTTGCCGGAGTTCTCTGCGCCTGTGAGGAAGTCGAGGATGGACTGTTTCTCCTGGACGATGCGCTCCTGTTGCTTGCGGCGGTCGGTGATGCCTTCGCTGCGGAAGATGGATTCCCAGTACTTGTGGGAGATTTCGATTTGGTACTTGATTGGCGCGGAGTTCTTGAGTTTAGCCTCTTTGGCGAGGCCGATGAGTTGCTTGATGTTGTACCACTTGCCCTTGAAGAGCGAGGCGTAATACGGTACGGGATAGTAGGTTGAGTCTGGCGTGGGGATGCGGCTGACGATGGCGAACTTGCGTTTGGCGTTTACTGCTGAACGTTTGTCGGCGAGTCGGTTCTGCAGGTCGCGCCACGGGGATGATGGGTCGAGCAGGTCGATGACTTCGATGTCGCTGACGGAGGCGATGGGCTTGCGCCAGTTGGCGTAGAGTACGTTTCGGATTTTCCCGTCGGAGTCGGCGGGCGAAAAGCGGCAGTAGCATGCTTCCTTGCGGAGCAGGCGGACGACCTTGGTGCCTTCGGCATTGAGGATGATGACGCTGACAGCGAAGCCGAAGTGCTTGAAGTCCTGGCAGACGCCGAGGTAGTACGACGAGATGTCGTTGTCGAGCATGAAGTCGTCAATCTCGTTTTGGGTACGAGTGAAGAGTGAAGAGGTACGAGAGTTCTCGTCCCCCGTCCCTCCTTGCTCGTCCCTTTGGAGCGAGTAAACGAGCCCAGACCCGTAACACACCTCGGCGTTGAACATCTGGCACGTGGAGAGGGTCTCGTCGTCCTCGATGAGACGGAGGATGTCGTAGGGCATCTGGTTGTCGCCGCCCCACGGCACATAGCGGAGTTTGTCATTTATGGCAATCGGCACGATGTCGAGGTCTTCCTTGAAGACGGCCGACGAGTTGACTTGGAAGGCTGCCCGTGCCTTGGTGCCGGGCAACGTTTCAACGGAGTTGAAATTAAGCGAGTCCATAACTTTGGTTTTCCGCCAAAGTTATGGACCCGAGATGTCGCCCGAAAAGACGTGAAGAACTTCTAATATATTCTTATCACGCCTCGCTTATCTGCATCTTGAGACCATTGAACATGGTAGGTTGTGCCGTCAACGGTGTCAAGCATAATAAACGTCCAATTATTGGTTGTAGGATACAATGCAAATCTTCCAGGAGTTTGAGTAAGTGCTAAAACAGCACTGCTTAAAAAAGTCTCAAATTCATTACTATCCATAGAGTATTGGACTTGCCAAATTTGACCTGACCGTGTATCCAATTTCAAAAAGGTATACATGTTGAATGTCGGATAAAGGACATAATTTGGATTTGTGCTTGTTGTCGTTGGACAAGCAATTGTCGCTGGCTCTGCGGCATAGGTGGTTACAGCAAATAAAGAGGCCAGCAAAATGGCAATGATTCTAAGACGTTTCATAATTAATTTGGTTTAGATTGTTAGTGTTCCCAAAGTTAATCAACTCTTGGAATATTAACAAATCTTCACAAGAAAACTTCCAAGTCATTTACTTGGAAGATGCAGGCGTCGCGGATTTTGCGTATCTGGCCGTTGCTGAGCAACTTGATGTTGCGGGTGCCGGCATAGAAATCGTAGCGCAGCGAGATGCAGTTGGTGAGGTGCATAATCTCGCCGTTGGCTTTCCATACTGCGATGTCTACGGGGTCGCCGCTGTTGAGCATCGCCCGTGCGGTGGTGATGTGGATGCTTTGCATAGTGTTTTAGGTGAACGATGGGTCGTACTCTTCGGTGAAGACTGCCGACTGCTCGGCGGCGGCGATGTGCGGCAGCGCGTCGGCGTAGCGCCAGGTGAACTTCAGTGTGTTGGGCTTTTCCGCTGTGTCGGAAATCTCGCAGGTGAAGTCGGTGATGAGGATTTCGGGATGAGCGTCGAAGTCGGTGTCGTCGCCATCGGGCACGCGCGTCTCGGCGGAGAGCATCAGTTGCTCGGCGAGGGCGCACTCCTCGGCGGTGAGGCCTGCGGTCTGCACCTCATAGGTGCGCTCGGCGGTGCGGTCGTAGAACTGCGACTGCCCGCCAACGACGGCGATGCTGCGGTCGGCGGTGGTCTTGGCGGTGGTGACTGCCGGGAGCCACAGCGCTTCCTCGGCGTTGAAGACATTGCGGAAGTAGAACGCCTGCGCATCGGCAAGGGCTTCGTCCACGAAGAACGTGGCGCTGCGGCCGCCGCACCTCACTGTAAATGCTGTGATGGTGCCGCCGTCGATGTGTGAGCGCACACTCTCGGCGGTGACGCAGAGTGAGAACACGTCGTCGGCATCGGCGGTGATGCCGTTGTTGCCTGCGGTGTAGTTTTTTATGGTGTGCGTGCCGTCATCGGCAATGGTGTCGGCGGTGACGGTATAGGTGAGCGACTCGCCTTCTCTGGCGAAGAGCGAGAGCCAGGCGAAGCCGTCGGGCGGGATGCGCCGCGAGCGTGCGGTGCAGAGGTAGTTGGAGACGAAGAACGAGGACGGCGACAGCGGCATCTTGGCGCTGCAGTAGACGGCGGCGAAGCTGGCGGTGGCTTTCTCGGCATCTTTGTCGAGGTAGCCGGCTTCGATGGTGAACGTGTCGAGCGGCGTATGGTTGTTCTCGAGCGACGCCTCGATGATCGGCCGCAGGTCGCGCAGACTCGCCATCCCGCCGCTTTGGTAGAGCCGCGTGGTGAGCAGTGTGCGTGTGGAGGAGCGGAACGTGATGTCGACGTAGGGGTTTTCGGTGAAGACGGTTACGTCGGGCACGTTGGCTGAGAGTAGCACGTCGTCGGTGATATGCGATATGGTGTTCATGCGCGCAAACTTACGCCCTGCGCCCGCTTCGGGAAAAGACAAGGGCGCTGCCCGTTTGGGCGCGCCCCGCCGACTGCGCTCGGTGCACTGCGGAAAGGGCCTTAGCCCTCCTGCTGTGCCGCGTATTGCAGACGTGCATAGATGTTTTGGCTGATGACCGCTCCGTAGCGGAAGCGGAGCAGGTGCATGTAGCGGATGGCGCTCTTGGCTGTCTTGCAACCGCATCCCACGTTGTCCTCGGGACGCACTCCCTGGAAGTAGACGTACCAGCGTCCGTACTTCTGTTGTGCCACGATGAGACGGGGCGTTACCGTTGCCTGCGGAATTGCGATTTCCTTTGCCGATTGCTTCTTTGCCGATGCGCGTTTTGTTGTTTTCGTTGCCATGATTCTTTGAGTTTTAGCGTTTTACATTGGCGCTTGTGCGCCGTTTATTTTACGCGCAATGCGTTGGAGCGCTGTTTGAGGCCGAACAAATGTTCATCGGCGGTCTGCAACGCAGTGAAGATGCCGGGAACGCGGAGCGCACGCCTGCATTTAGTGAGCGTTGAGTGGGCGCCCTAACTTTGCAATGTAAAATGAATGGTGCGCAATGAGCCAACCGTAGGCGCTAAGGGTCGAGG
>CAVAOU010000247.1:0-3445 GCA_963590085.1 Senegalimassilia sp.
GTTGGCGTTGAAGTCGGTAGCCACCACGCGGCGCGACTCGTCGGACGCGTCGAGATACATGAAGTAGCCCCACTGCTTGCCGCCGGTCTTGATGTAGGTGCGGTCGTACATTATGGTGCCCGTGTTCCACCAGTGGTAACTCTGGCTGGAGGTGGAGATGTTTGAGAGGTTGGCTGACTTGATGAGGTTATACTCGCCGTGGATTGGCGTGCGGTTACCGTCGCTTGGCCAGCCGAAGCGCTCCTTGTTGTAGAGCGACGGGTAGACGTAGCCGTAGCCGCAGTTGGTCATCTCCAGCGGCAGCGGAGCCATGTTGTCCTCGCCGCTGGTCGGCGCCACGTCGGTCTGCTTGCTGCTGATGTTGTCGAAGTCGATGCACTTCACCTCGTGCTTCTTGTAGTTGTTTTCAATGTAGGAGTCGGAGCGGTAGCCCGTGGTGCGCTCGCTGTCGAGCATCGGGTAGGTGCTCTTGAACCACACACGGCAGTTTGCCACTGGGCACTTGCTTGTGCCGTTGACCAGGTATGCCACCACGTAGACGTAGTTGCCTACGGCAATTGTCGGCGTTGAGGTGTAGGTGCCGGTGAGGTCGTACCAGATGGCCTCATTGCAGAGTTTGATGCTCAACTTCTGGAAGATTGACGTGGAGTTGGAGGTGAGTACTGCATACTTGGATCGGGTGGAGTCGTAGACTCGCCATTCCACCGCTGTGGCCTGCTTCACTGTCGAGTTGTCGAAGTGCTCCGCGTTGATGGCGTAGGTCGATGCCTGGCCGTCGGGATAGTAGATGTGGCGGTTGGAGGTGTAGGACGACGTCATCGGGTGGAAGTAGTAACTTCCCACTGAGGTGAGGTTCAGGCGGAGGTTCATTGTCGACGAAGTGGCGTAGGTGCCGAAGTCGATTGCACGGCCGTCCTCATAGGTGAGGCTCGCCGGCTCGTGGCCTATCGCCTTGTTCATGATGTCGTCGGCGAGTTTGGCTGCCGGAAGGATATGGTAGATGCATCGGATGGACAGCGTTGGCTCGTGCTGCGGATAGGTTGCGGAGGTGTAGTCGATGTAGCGGCTCACGTCGCAGGCAATCGTTTCGCCCTCCCAGTCGCTGCTTTCGGAGCCTGTGGGCGGCACGTAGGTCACGCCGATGTTGTTCTGGTTAGGGTTGGCGCCGATGTTGTAGGCGAAAAATCCTTTCGACACGCTTTGGCCGCCTTCAGTGACGAAAATCGACTTCAGTTTGGAGCCGTTGGCGGTGAGGTTGACGGCCTCGCGGTCGGTGTCGTAGTCGTACCAGCGAATCCATCCGCGCGGCTCCATGTCGCCGCCGTCGCCGGTATAACTTGAAAATGGGAGGTTGAGAGCCATGCTGCTGCGGTTGGCATTAACATAGTAGTAATAGTGCACCTCCGGACATTTCTGGTAGCCTTTGGAGTCGAAGGCATTGGCCTGGTCTTCGGCATACGCCTCGCCGTAGTAGTGGGCGAAGGTGGCGTTGGTGTCCTGCGAGATGGCAAAGGCGTTGCCAGCCGACAGGAGCGCTGCCGTAGAGAGGAAAATGTGCAGTAAACGATTGACTTTTTTCATATCGTTAGTATTGGTAGTCTGTATGGATTTCAATCTTGTAGGAAATGGTGTTGCCGCCCACGTTGATGTTCATCTGGTAGAGGGCGTAGCCGTTGCGCTTGGCTGCCATGGCCTCAATCAGTCCGGTGGAGCGGTTGAGCCACGGAGCGGTGCTGAAGATGCTGCTGCCGCTCTCGATGGTGGGGTTCGCCTCGATGAGCGAAAGTCCGTCGTCGCCGTCGGCAAAGGTCCATCCCGAGGTGCCGTAGTCCACGGTGGTGCCGTCGGCGGCGGAGATTACCTTCGGCTGGATGTGGAAGTCGCCGTAGGTGCGCAGCGTCACTTTCAGCGTGCCGTTGCTGTTTTCCACCAAGGGGAGTACGCCGATGGGCGTGAACGCCGTAACGTCGAACTCAATCTTGTATTTGTTGATTTTCACCACCGGTAGCGAGCGGTAGTCGTTGCGGGCAATCTGCGTCCAGTTGAGCATCGTGAAGCGCTGAGCAGCCACCTCGCCGGTCTCAACCATCAGGGTGAAGTATTTTGTGGATGTGGCTTCGCTCTCGTTGATGTAGAACGTCACCTCCTGCGACTCGTTGGGCGCGAGCGTTGCGCTGCCGTCTGAGCCGTTGATGTTGGAGGTGTAGAATGTGCCTTTGCTGGCAGCCTTCTCGTTGATGTTTGGCACCACGGTCTCCACGCCGCCGTCGGTGACGGTTTTCGGGAAGAGATACACGTTGTCGGTGCCGTTGTAGGTCACGTCGCTGATGCCGATGCGCTTGATGGTGAGGTCGGAGGTGGTGATGTTGGTGAGCAGGATGTGCATCTTCGCCACCATGCGGATCACCTCAAGGTCGACGGTCTTGGTCGACGCGGTGATGTTAATCACCTGCTTGTTGCTCATCGGAATGCCGTCTGGGAAGTCGCTCAAGTCGGTCTTGTTGCCGTAGACGCTGAACGTCTGGTCGTCGAAGCCCGAAGGTAGCGCTGCCGGGAACGAGGTGATGCCGTCGAGGCCCGCATCGGCGCGGCGCATGTTGGCAAACGAGTAGAATGTTGTTTCGCCGGCGTTGAGCGACAACGTGAAACTGTCGGTCTCCTTCTCGTCGGCAAGGTCGCCGCTCTCCACAATGGTCAGGATTTTGCCGTCCTGCACCACGGCGACAAACCAGTTTTTCATCATCTCGCCGTCCTCGCCGTAGGTGGGGTCGAGAGCCCATGAGGAGCGTGTGCCGCCTGCCTTCGACGACAGTCTTACGGTGACGGTAGTGTTGCCGTCGGCGTTAGGCTCGTCGGCTTCTGAGGAGCATGCTGTGAGGCATCCGAGGAGGACGGCCAAACAGCAGTATATCTTGATGCGTAACATTTTCATAGTCGTGGAGTTTAGATAATCACGTCGGGGTGGATGTAGGGAGTCCAGGGGCGCACGCTGATGGTGAACAGCAGTGCTTCGCCCATCACCTTCGTAACCTGGATTTTATAGATGTTGTTGCGCACAGTGCCGTAGAGCATCGGGGTGTCGGTGGTGGCAGCGGCGCTGTCCTGGTAACTGTGGCGGATGTAGTAGCGGTAGGTCTTCTCCTTGCCGGTGGCGCCGGTCTTGGGCTGGTGGTTGGTGGAGTCCCACTCGGCGGCGCTGTAGTAGGTGCCGCGGAACTCTACGCCGGTGGCGTAGGTGGTGTTGTTGTCGAGCGTGGTGTTCTCCATCGTGTAGCCAAGCACGTAGAAGTTGCCGCCGCTGAGCGGCTGCACGGCGTAGGCGCTGGCGTCGGTTGGGAGAGAGCCGAAATTGGTGTAGCGGTCCGCCATCGTGGTGGCTGCCGCTGCGGTTTTCTGTGTGGTCCACGGGTCGATCACGTAGTTGCCCGTGTCGGCATCGAGGCCT
>CAVAOU010000248.1:0-3440 GCA_963590085.1 Senegalimassilia sp.
TCGGTAAACTCATCAATCATTTGAACTTCATCCAATATGACGTAGTAGGGTTTATTGTCGACTATGCGTTCATGGATGTAATGAAGTATTTTGTCCGGGTTTCGCAAACCAATGTTAAGGCGGTCGTCCAAAGCCACTTCAATAATGTGACTTTCATCTACGCCGTTCCCAATCAGACAGTCGTGAAACAAGTTGAACAGGAGAAACGATTTGCCGCTTCGCCTGATGCCAGTAACTATCTTTATCAGATGGTTTGACTGGGCCGAGATGAGTTGTTGCAGATAGTAATCCCGTTTTATAATCATATTCATTCCCGAAAAGTGACATTAGTGTCAACTTTCGGGAATACAAATGTACGGATATTACTTGACATTGTGGAATTTCACTCCTGAAAAATGTCATTTACGTTTGGGATTCTTTGGGAACCAGCCTTTTTCAACGCGCTTGCGTTGCTCGAAGATTTCGCCGATGCCCCAGAACGACGAGAACCCTGTCACGCCGAGTATCACCGACCAGAACAGGTCGTCGACCCACCATGCGAAGAATGCACAGACAATGCCCACCAGCAGGAACACCCACCAGATGCGCACGCCGAAATAGTATTCGCCTTTGATTACAAGCGGATGAAAGGTGCCGATCACCAGAAATGTGCAAAGTCCGATTGCCAGGCCGGCAAGGTTGTATTGTTGGAGAAATTCTGTCATATCAGTGTGATGAATGGGTTGACGTATGCTTTGTAGAGTATTTGTGCCAGAAGATACAGGATGACAATGTTGTAGATGTAGCGGTTGTTGAACCGGATGGTCCGCTGGTTGCGCGTGAGCGAATAGAGACTTATCGCCAGGGCGATGAGCAGAAGCACGGCGCCTATGTGCCAGCCGTCTGTCGGCGCGAAGGCATAGCATCCGAGGCCGACGTTGCATCCGTAGAGCGCAGCGATGTAGGCCACGGCAAACAGTCCGATGAGCGATGCGAAGATGATGCCCGAGATGCGCCACGTCACTGAGTGGTTGTGGCTTTGCGACAGCAGGAAGTGGGCAATCAGCGGCACGTTGAGGTAGGTGGTCACGAGCATCATGATTATCGACATGCCGTTGAGGGCGGTGATTAGCGGAAGGGTCAGCACAAACACCACTATGCCGAACTGCTTCAGCAGGCTCATGGCGAGGAAGCGGTTCTTGAGCCATCGTGGGTTGATGAGCATCCATCCGAGAGCCACGATAATCGGAATTGACCACGGGAAAATCGACAGCACGAGTTGCAGTGTCAGGATGTTGAGCCGCGAGTATTCCGCTATAGGTTCGGTGAGGTTGGCGATGCCTATAATCTGCTGTGCGGTGGCGGTGCTGTTGGAGATGAACGCTGCCAGCAGGTATGCCAAGGCGGCCGACACTACCATCAGCACAATCAGCTTGAAGAAGTTCTTCCAACAGCGGTTGCTTTGCAGGCAGAGGAAGATGATGCCGGTCGAGGCGGTGGCTATCGGCGAAAGGATGCCGAAGAAGAATGTTGCGCAAACGGTTGCCGCCACCAGAATCACTGATTTCTGGCGCGACGGCGCCTTAATCCAGTGGTAGAGCGACGACAGCGACGCGATGAGGAAAAGTGCGGTGAGCGACAGCGACGACGCGTGGTAGGCGAGTGCGCTTACCGAATACGACGACACGAAAATCAGCGACGCCAGAAACGCTGTGTCCTTGCGTTCGTCCTGTCCGCGGAAGCGGAAAAGGCCGATGGCAAGCATCCAGATGATGACGGCCGACGGCAGCCTCACGGCAAGTGCATCGCCAAGGGCAAACACGTTGAGGTTGACCGACACCAGATAGGCATACGCACTCGAGGCAAAGTTGCTTGCGTAGGCAGGCGAGAACACGCCGCCGATGCCGCTTTGCGACATCTCGCGGGCGGCATTGAGGATGTTGGTCTCGTCGGGGCACAACCCAACCGCACACAGCGGTGTGAACACCACTATGGCTATTGCCACCATCAGTAGCGCCATCAGGGAATATTCCGGGTTGACCTTGTGCATCTGCATTATTTAAAAGTTACAAATCGGTTGTATGCGTAGTTGGCAAGGGTGTAGACCACCATGCTCAGGCACATGATAATGTTTTCGCCGGTGTTCTTCATCGGCAGCCACGACAGTTCGATATCGTGCAGCGATGTGGACAGCAGCCAGTAACTTACGCCCATCTGCAGTCCGAAGCAGATGAAGAAGCCCAGCACAAACAACCCCGCCTCGCGCCAGAGGTTGCCGCCGGAGCGGAACACCCATGTGCGGTTCCACACGAAACTGTTGATGAGTCCGAGGATGTAGCCGAGTGTGTTGGCAATGGCGTAGCCCATTCCCAGCCAGGTGTTGATGATGTAGAACACGATGAGCGTGATCAGCGTGTTGCTCACGCCGATGATGCCGTATTTCACGAGTTGTATGAATGTCCGTTTTGCTTCGTTTTCACTCATTGAAGGTGTAAATTTTATTTGTTTTCAATTACTGGAATGTGCCAGTTGTATTTTGCCGCCAGCAGCCGGATGCCCACCACCGTCAGAGCGCAGGCAATCTGCTGCACTTGTGGTGTGGCGCCAAGGAGCATGGCAAACCAGTAGACCAGACCGCCGGCGATACATGCCGTGCCATAGACATCCTTGCGGAAAATCAGCGGCACCTCGTTGATGAGGATGTCGCGGAGCACTCCGCCGAAGGCGCCCGTCAGTGTGCCCATGATTATTGCCACCCACACAGGATAGCCGAACATCAGCGATTTCTGCATGCCGATCACCACAAACAGCGCAAGGCCGATGGTGTCGAAGATGAAGAATGTGCTGTCGAGGCGCACCAGTTGGCGGCGGAAGATTATCACAAACAGCAACGACAGTCCCGTTACGCCCATATACCAGCCGTTGAGCATCCAGAACGGAGTGACGCCGAGCAGGGTGTCGCGCAGTGTTCCGCCGCCGATGGCAGTGACAAGTCCCACGACATAAGCCCCGAACCAGTCGAACTTCTTTGCGGCGGCCAGACGGATGCCGCTGATGGCGAAGGCTATTGTGCCGGCTATCTCTACGAGCAGCAGAAACAGTGATGTTTGCATTAAAGTGATTTGTTTAGTTTGGATTCGTGATATTTGCAGAACGTGGCAATGCCGCATTCCTGGCATTTCGGGTTGCGTGCCGTGCACACATAGCGTCCGTGGAGTATGAGCCAATGGTGTGCCACGGGAAGTAGATGCTTGGGAAAGTGGGCCACGAGGGTTTTCTCCGTTTCGAGAGGCGTCTTTGAGTTGATGGTGAGTCCGATGCGGTTCGACACGCGAAACACGTGGGTATCGACTGCCATCGCCGCCTTGCCGAACACCACCGACAGCATCACGTTTGCCGTCTTGCGCCCAACGCCCGGAATCTTCAGCAGGGCGTCGAAATCGGCTGGCACTTCGCTGCCG
>CAVAOU010000249.1:0-3418 GCA_963590085.1 Senegalimassilia sp.
GATGTCGTTCTTCATCATGAGGCGGTGCTGAACCATGTCGGTGTAAGGCCAGATTTTCTGGTTCGGGTAGCGTGGCAGGCGAGAGTCGCCAGTCTTGAAGAATCCGTTAGGGTCGGTGAAGTTGTCCTCGCCAGTAGTCCACGACGGACGGTGGCACGCGGTGCAGCCCATCTCGGTGAAGAGCGTCTTGCCGCGTTGCACAGTCTCGCTGTCAAGGTTGCGGGCAGCAGGCACTGCAAGACCGCGGTGCCAGATGTAGAAGTTCAGGTAGTCGTCGTCGGTCATTTCAACTGGGAGTTCCTTCGACATGAGGTAGTTATAGATGTCCTGCTCCACGTCGCCAGTCTTGTTCCAGTCAGGGAAATACTCGTAGAACTTAGCCTTCACGTCGGGATCCTTCATGGCTGTCTTGGCGTAAGTTTCAGTCATGTAGTTGTAACGGCGGTCGCTGCGGGTCACGTTGGTGATGTTCCAGATGGCGTTGGCGCCAGGACCGTCCTGCAGAGGACCGCGGGTGAGGGCGTAGGTGTAGCGGAGCAAGTGTCCGTCCTTGTATTTCTTCACAAACTGTCCGTCCTTGAAGATTGCAGGGTTGAGGGTAGCGCCTTTGGCAGCCTCAGCCTTGTACTGCGCCTCGATGTCGGCATCGTCGATGGCGTCGAGCAGACCTGTACCGTAGACACCGATGGTCGACTCCAGGCGCACTTCGAGGTCGGAGTAAGGCATTGCCTTGCTGTTGCTCTCGATAGGCACATAGAATGCGTCCTCAGGGATTGTTACCTCTGGATAAATCAAGTCGTAGGTAGTGCCGTCGTCAAACTTGTTGCCCCACTCGTCGGTGTAGGAGGGCCACTCAATCTCGATTTTCTCCTCGTCGAGAGGTGCCTTGAACGGCTCAACGGCCTTTGTTTGAGGCATACCGGTGAGCGAAGTCAGGTAAGAGTTGTCCTTCTTGTCGTAGAGCACGAGCAGATAGCCGTTGCCCCAGTCGTTGGCGCGGTAGCGGTCCATGCGGCGGCCGTGGCCGTAGCCAGGGTGGCAAGAGATACAAGAGTTGCGCACGTAGAGCGGGCCGAGGCCGTTAAACGGCTTGTTGCTCTGGTTGAACGCGCGTTCGAAGAAGTATTCGCCGTATTTGAAACGGTCGGTCATTCCGCCTTCCTCTACCGGTACGGTAGGGTCTTCGTAGGCGGTTGCAGACTGGTTGAAGGTTGTACCGAGTTTACCACCTGCGTAGTATTCCTCGCTCAGTTCCTTTTCGCCTTCGTCTTTCTTAGTTGGGTTGTCGTCGCTACAAGCGGCAAATGAGCATACGAGTATGCTCATTGCCAAACAACGACCAACCATGGTCCATTGTTGTTTCATTGTCAGTTATTTGGATTGATTATTTAGCAAGTTGAGTCTTTACTTTCTGGAGAGTCTTGTTAAGAGCGTCGCAAGCGTCCATAGCCTCTTGGCAAGAAGAGTCGGTGTAGTTCTTAACGAACGGAGCCTTCATGGCCTTGATCTTTGTGAGGGCAGTGTTGATTGCGTTTACAGTCTCAGTGTCGAGGTCAGCGTTAACGCTCTTGATGTAGGCGTGAAGCGATTTGTTCTCGTCGCGTTGGCCTTCGATGCCACCCATGTATGAGTTCTGGATGCTGATGATGTTGTCGTAGAAGTCAGTGATTGAGTTCTCGCTGTAAGGCGACTCGATGTAGTTCTTGTCCTCGCCAGTGTGAGGCTTGCCAATCTTCGAAGTACCAACCTCGTCGCTGATGTCCATACATCCGTCAACGATAGCCTGCATTGCAGCGGTCCAAGTAACATAAGTACTGCCGGCCTTGCCAGAGTTGAGCATGTTTTCGTTGTAAGAGAAACCGCCAGTTGTAGTAGTGTTCCACTCGAGGTCCTCAAGTTTTGCTACGCGAGCAGCCTCGCAAGCGTCGGCGCCAGCCCAAGAAACCTGCAACTGATAGCACTTGTTGCGGAGGTCGCCTGCAACGGCGATGGCGTAGATGAGTTCCTTGTCGGCGATTTCAGATGCTGCGCGAGCCTTGCCGTCGCGGAAGATGATATATTCGATGCCGTGGAAACCGAGGAGTTCTGCGCCGAGTTTGTTGCCAGCGTAAACGTCGCCTTCCTCGCCGTCCATAGCAGCGATTTGCTCATCGTTTTTCAAAGCCACGAGCAGACCGCTGAGGTCCAAAGGCCAAGAGTCGATGTGTGGGTCGATACCGAAGTCGGAAGCGGCGCCGAAGAGGAATGCCTCGCTCTTTTCCCACCAAGCGCGTGCTTCGAGGAAAGTAGTGCAAACTGTTGTTACGTTAGCGTCAGTCTTGTTGCTGCGGAGTTCCTCGAGTTGAGTTACGAGAAGTTCAGTCTTGTCAGCAAGATTCTTGTAGGTTGGGTTGACTGTGTTTGAAAGATACTGTTGAGCGATTGCTTCGAAAGTTTGGTTCTTTGCAGAATCGTCGTCGCCAGAAGTCTTGTTGTCATCGCTGCAAGAAGCGAATCCGAGTGTCATTGCTGCTGCAGTGAGCGCAATTGCTGGAAGTTTAATGAAATTTTTCATTGTAGTTATTGTTATAATAATAGTTTCTGATTAGAGGAAGTTGCCTGTGTAGGTGATGCCGAGCGAAATAGAAGGCTCGTCGTTGTACATGCTCTTTAGGAATCGGCGTGAATACTCAGCCTTGATTACAATCTGCTTCATCGGCATGTAGTTCAAACCTACGGCCATGCGCTTAATCTCCGTCCAAGGATAGTCGGTGTAGGTCGAAGTGGCTGGCTTGTAGGCGTCGTAAGCCTCGTAGCGGCCAAACACGTAGAGTTTGTCGTCGTGGCGGAGGTGAGCCGGGCGGAGCACGTTGTAGCCAGCCTCAAGACCATAGGAGTAAGCCTCCTTGCCCACGAGTGTGCGCTTGTAGGCTGAAGTCTTCATCTGCAGGCGGTTGTAGTCGGAGATGCGGTCGGCATCGCCGAGGTGTCCGTAGGTGGCGTTGCCGCGCACGATAAATCCGTAGCCCTTGTATTCCATATCGAAAGAGCCGATAGCCACGGCGCCTTTCACGTCCTTATACTTTCCGTTGAAGTCGGCCTGCAGCGTGTTGTTGAACGAGTTACCGTAGTAGCCGCTCACCGACAGGCGAAGACCGTTGGTAGGGAAGAAGTCCAGGCGGCCGGCAACGGCGAGGTTGTTGGCAGGCGAGAACTCAAACGGAGATGTAGCGCCGTAGTGAATCCACGAGTCCTTTGCAAAGAAGCAGGAGTTGAGGGCTGGAAGAGCCATCACCTCGTAGCGGAACCATTTGTATTTGCCCCAGATGCTGATACCTGTCTGGTGCCATGTGCTCGGGAGGATTGTTGCCTCGCCCTCAGGACGGTAGACGGTGAAGAACTCGTTAGGAAGGTGATTGCTGTTGAGCGCGCCTACCGG
>CAVAOU010000250.1:0-3404 GCA_963590085.1 Senegalimassilia sp.
ACTGGGCATCAGCCTCTATGCCTACACCTCGCAGGTGGGCGCGCTGGCGCTCGACAAGGACTACCGCAAATACGACCCGTCGCTGATTGAGAGCAACGCCGTGCGCTGCCCCGACGCGGAGATGGCTGAACGCATGTATGCCCTCATCGACGAGGTGCGCCGCGAGGGCGACACCATCGGCGGCACGGTGACGTGTGTGGTGAAGGGCACACCCGTGGGCCTCGGCGAACCGGTGTTCGACAAACTCCACGCTCGGCTGGCTTACGCCATGATGGGCATCAATGCCGCCAAGGGTTTTGAATACGGCATGGGCTTCGACGGCGTGGGCAACCGCGGCAGCGAGATGAACGACAATTTCACCTCCGAAGGCGGCAAAATCCACGCCACAACCAACAACTCCGGGGGCATTCAGGGTGGCATCTCCAACGGCGAGGACATCTATTTCCGCGTGGCTTTCAAGCCAGTGGCAACACTGCTGCGCGACGTGGAGACGGTCGATGCCGACGGCAACCCTACCGTCCTCAAAGCCAAAGGTCGCCACGACCCGTGCGTGCTGCCGAGAGCCGTGCCCATAGTGGAGGCAATGGCGGCGATGACCCTGCTCGACATGTATCTGCTCAACAAATCCACCCGTCTGTGATGCTCAAGCCCTACCGCGACTTTGCCGACTTCCTGCACGAGCAGTTTCCCGACTTCAAGGTGCAGAAAATTGCCATAAACGCAGGTTTCACCTGTCCTAACCGCGACGGCAGCAAGGGCGTGGGTGGTTGCACCTACTGCAACAACCAGACGTTCAATCCTGAATACTGCCGCCCGTCGCTGTCGGTGAAGGAACAGATTGACAAGGGACGCGAATTCTTCGGGAAGAAGTACCCGGAGATGAAGTTTTTGGCTTATTTTCAGGCATATACCAACACCTACGGCGAACTGGAGCACCTTGTGTCGCTCTACGAGGAAGCCGTGGGATGCACCGATGTGGTCGGACTGATTATAGGCACTCGCCCCGACTGCATGCCCGACAGCCTGCTCGCCTACCTCAAGGACCTGTCGCGCCGCACTTTCGTGATGGTTGAATACGGAGCTGAAACCGCCAACGACAACACTCTCCTCACCATCAACCGCGGGCACACCTGGGCCGACACCGAAGATGCGGTGGCACGCACCCACGCGGCTGGCATCCCCTGCGGCCTGCACCTGATTCTCGGCCTCCCCGGCGAGACGGAAGCCGACATGCTCCACACCATCGACTGCTGCTCGCGCCTGCCCATCGACACCATCAAGTTGCACCAACTGCAGATTATCCGCGGCACCCGCCTCGCGCGCCAAGTGGCTGAAGGCGAAGTGAAGGTTGCCGAATGGTCGGCAGAGGAGTATATCAGTCTGTGTGTAAAGGTGGTAGGCCGTCTGCGCAAGGACATCGCCATCGAGCGCTTCGTCTCGCAGTCGCCCGACAGCCTGTTGCTGTCGCCGCGGTGGGGGCTGAAAAACTACCAGTTCACCAACTTTCTCCACAACGCCCTGCGCGCCAAAGTCTAATCGTAGCGGTGCTTGTCGAGGCCAACCATGCGGCGGATGTGGGTAAACACACACATCTGCAGCCTGTAGAGTGCTGGGCACCACTTGATTGGCGAATAGCCAAACCTCAAATGCTCTTTCAGCGGCACTCCCTCTGCCGAAGCCCTTTTGTGGCATTGGCGGAGCAGTTCCCATGCCTCCTTCCTGTCTGTCTTCGAGAAACGGCTGCGACAGGCGTAATAGTGCATATATGCGCCCTGGATGTTGTGCCAGATGAAGAGGTTGAGTTCATGGATGTCGGCGGCCGTTACGCGCGGGTCAGCATCAAGGTCTGCCTTCATATTAAGCAATGATTTCAGCAGCAGAAACCGCGACAGGTCAGATTTGTGGGTCACTGAGTCGTGGCGCTGACGATAGTAGTAAGTCGCGTCGGAAAACGCCACTTTACGGCTGTCGAGATAGTGGAAACGGGTGGTATTGTCGTCGCTGAACGAGTGGAGGGAGTCGTCGTAGAGGCAGCGGTCGTAGAGGGCGCGGCGGGAAGCGTAGACACCGTGGATGCGCCACGACAGACTCAAGTGGAACGCCTCGTGCCCGCTGACGGTATGGCTCACCTCATTCTCAAACGCGCGCACATCGCTCTCGGAGTGATGGAGCATCACGCGGAGCAACACGCTGTCGACCTCCGCGTCGGCGGCAAACTCCCCAACAATCTTCTCCAGGGCATCGGGTGCGAGCCAGTCGTCGCTGTCGAGCATCATCACGATATCGCCGTCGGTGTGAAGGAAGGCTTCGTTGCGGGCTTTCGCCTGACCTTGGTTCTTAGCCTTGTGGAGCACGACGATGCGGCTGTCGCGGGCGGCATAGCAGTTGAGCACCTCGAGGGAGTTGTCGGTGGAGCCGTCGTCTACGCACACCATCTGCCAGTCGGCATGGGTTTGCGCCAGCACCGACTCAATGCACTGCGGCAGATAGGCCGCGGTGTTATAGACCGCTGTCAGTATCGATATTTTCATCTCTCTTTCTCCTGAATTTTGCCTTCAGCGGGGCTGTTATGCCCGCATGCTTCTCCAAATGGCGCCACGACACCACCGCCGAAAAGGCGAAGCAGGCAACCGTGGCGAGCCAGAACCAGATGCCGCCGACATATTCCGAAACGAAATAGGCGGCAACGAGCGGCACCATCTGCACCGCAAACAGCGCCGAAGCGCTGCGCTCCATCCGCAGGCCATAACAGCGGTGGCACACAGCCCACACAAACAGCAGATTGACCACCGCCGCGACAAGTAGTCCGAGACCCGCACCCGAGAGCCCCAAGAAGACGTAGCCCACAAGGATTGCGCCAACCACAACCGCGTCGTAGACGGCTTCGGTGAGCAGATAAATCCACGAGCGGCCTTTGGCCAGCGACATGTATTCCATCGGCAACGTAGCCGCCCTGAGCAGCATGGCAATCACACCAAACCGCACCATCCCGAGGGCGGGCAGAAACTTGCCGGAATAGAGCAACGGGATGACTATGGGCAGCGCCACTATAAACGCGACAAGCATGGGCGCCAAGAGCACCACCGACACCTCAATCTGCCGATTGACCACGCCGTTGCTCTCCGCCACATCGTGGTTCACCGCCGACAGCCGCGGGAAGTAGTCAGCCTCCATCGAGGCAAACACGAGCGACGCGTAGGTGATGGTTATCATGTATCCGGAATTGTAGAGACCTACGTCGGCAACCGAGCCGTAGTTGGAGATGAACGCGCGCACGGCGAGTTCCACCCCGGCGCCAAGGATGCCGGCAAAGACAAACGCAAGCCCGAGTTTCACCATCCCCGCGCCGTCCTTGATTGCTGACGCCATCGATGACGGAAGATGGTAAGGGAACAGGCGGAGGG
>CAVAOU010000251.1:0-3402 GCA_963590085.1 Senegalimassilia sp.
TGTGGTGGCGTACTTACAGCACGCAAATACTTGATAGATAGCCCAGCCCCAGGCTAAAGCCATGGGGTTATAGACATTGCGCCTCGACGAGGCGCGCGCTTTCGCCAGTTGGCATTTCTGGACGCTTTTACTGCTTGTTGCGCAACTCCTCAATCAGGTCGTTGACGATGTAGGTGTCGCTCATCAGATGGAGTCCGAGGTCTTTGTCGTGGAGCATACGGCACACGTCAGACTCATAGAATATTTCCAGAGCCCTGTCGGTTGAAATGTGAAGGGTCTCCGCTAACTGCGCTATGATGCGGGCAATCTTGTTCCACAATAAGAAGTCTAACATGGCTGAATCCTTTCAAATGATTGAAATTGCAGATACTTGTCGACAATTTCCTGGTTTAGTATGCAAATCTGGTAATTTTCCATCATTCTGCTTTTTCCCAGTTTCTGAGAGCCTCGACCACATCGTTTGCCACGGCTTCACGGCTCTCGGTGTGCAACGTGTCGTAGCAGTCCTGGATGAGGCTTTTGATCAGTCCCACCTTGTCCAGTCGCCGACGCATCTCCGTTGGCGATATGTGCATCTTCTGAGCCGAAGCCTCGATGGCCAGCACCGTAAAGGCGAGGCGGTCGCGTTCCTCCGACTTTTCAGTCAACCGATTGTTGTCCATTCGCTCTTTGCCTATTGACTTGATTGCAAATATATGGTTTTTAACTGACATTTCGTTGCCGTTTACAGTTTATTGGATGATTTGTTGCAATTTTGCGGTTTGGGTGTTGGAAAGTTGAAAAAATACTTTAATTTTGCAAATGTTGTTAAATTCTACGGCATGAATATGGTGAATGGGAATAGAGTCTTGAAGAGCGTCGTTGCGGCGCTTCTGCTGTGGCTACCGGCGGCGATGTCGGCAGAGGGGCACGAGGTGGACAGTCTGGTGGCGCAGTTCAACAAATCGGGCGGCACGGCGAAAGCCGCCAACAAGTTTTTCGCCTTCCTCGACAAAGAAGAGTTTACCGACACCAGGATACAGTTCGGAGCCAGCACCCCCGCCGACTCGCTGCGCCAGCAGGTGTGGTACTGGGCGGCGGAGTGGTACAACGACGTGCAGGACTATGCCCGCGCCAAGGACTACGCGCTGAAGGCGCTGCCGCTCTTCCGCTGGCCTAACGACGACAAGGCCGACTGCCTCAACCTGCTGGGCATCATCCATGTGCGCCTCGGCGACTTCTCTGCGGCGGCGTCCTACGCCAAGCGGTGCGTGGAGATCAACATGGCGCTTGGCGACCCCGACAAAATATCGTCGAGCCTCAACACCCTGGCGGGCATCTACATGGCAGCCAACCACGCCGACGAGGCTGAGAAGTTCATCCTGCAAGGACTCGAATATGCCGACAAGGCCGACAACCCCGGCCGCAAAGCCATCCTGCTGGGCATGGCGTCGGAAATCTACCATAAGTTGGAGCGCGACGACAAGTCGCTCGACTACGCGCGGCAGGCGTTTGCCATCGACTCCGCCCTCGGCCGCGCGCCCAAGATGGCTATGCGACTGTCGCAGATGGCATCGGCGCTCGCCGGGCTGAAGCGCTACAAGGAGGCCGAAGCCACCTATCAGCGCGCCATAGCCATGCTCAAAGTCTCTGGCAACCGGCATTCCGAGGGCATAGCCCTCAACCAGTTGGGCTTTGTCTACCTCGAGCAGAAGCGGCAGCGCGAGGCCGTGGACTGCTTCAACAAGGCCGCCGCGATATTCTCGCAGATGGGCGACCTCTACAACAACGTGTATTCCCACAAAGGCCTGTATGAGAGTTATTGGTCGCTCAACCCCGACTCCGCCAAGATTGCGCTCGAGCGGTTCAACACGCTGAAGGACTCCCTCTACCATCAGGCATCTGCCGACGCCCTGGCAAAGTACAATGCCGAGTTCAGCCGCGACCGTCTTCTCGACGAGATAAAGCAGACCAAGGCCGCCCACACGCGCGACATCATCATTGCCGTCGCACTTATCGTCATCCTCGCCGCTGCCGCCGCCCTGGTTATCCGTGCGCGGTCGCGCCGCCACCGCGTGCAGTTGCTCGGACTCATCGACAAGGTTGATTCGCTCCAGGGCAAATGCGACGAAGCGGAGAAAAACCTCCTCGACCACCAGAAGGCGGCGAGCGTCACCAAAGAGGCGTACGAGACCAAAAACGAAAGCGAGAAGGAGTTCCTCACCCAACTGTTTGCGGTTGTTGCCGCCGCGCTCACCAACAAGGACTACGGCGTGGCGAAGATTGCCGCGATGATGAACATGACCGAGCGCACCTTCAGCCGCCGCCTGAAGGAGGTGACAGGGCAGTCGCCGAAAATGTTTATCTCCGCCATCCAGATGGAGCGCTGCGCCAAACTCCTGCTCGAGAACCCCGACAAGACAATCGCCGAGATTGCCAACCTCTGCGGCTTCGACGAAGCCTCCGGATTCTCGCACGCCTTCAAGCGCGTCTACGGCTGTTCCCCAACCGCCTACCGCGAACAGCATCGGTGATTTTGTCCGATTCTGTCATGGGATTGTCGGCTTTTTACACGTCAAAAAGCCGCCGCTGTGCCTAATTTTACCAAACCGAAAAAAGGACATCAAGATAACGAAACAACACACGTTTTTTTGTCTACGGTCACAAGTGAAATCAGAAATCATTACAAACCTAAAATTAGAAACATGGCAAAATTATCCTCACTCTTCAAGGCATTGCTTCTTGCCGCAGTGCTCATATGCCCGTTTGCGGTATGGGGCGACGTTACGGTGGATCAACTCAGTTTTACAGAAGTCTACAACGCCGACAAAACCCAGGTGGTTGGCTACTCCGTTAGCCGTAACTCCGAAGTCCTGGCAACCGACCTCGTCGGGGAGCTCGTCATCCCGTCGACCTACAGCCCAAGCGACTCCGACGAAGCCAAGCCTGTCGTTTCTGTTGCTGGCAACGGCTTCTTGTATTGCACGAACATCACCTCATTGGTCATCCCCGAGCAGGTGGACACAATCTACTACAGTGCATTCTCTTACTGCAAGGGGCTCACGTCAGTCACATTCAACCCTGGCTTGAAGTATATCTCCGACGGCGCTTTCAACTACTGCAATTCGTTGAAGGAACTGGTGCTGCCGGAAACACTCACATACATTGGAGGTGCTGCATTCTGCTATTGCTACGGACTGGAATCCATAACCCTGCCAGAATCGGTCAACGACTACGGCGTAAAAGCCTTTGCCGTTTGCACCGGGCTGAAGAAGGTGATAAACAAGAAATCCTACGGCGTTAGCACATACTATAACCTGTTTTCTTCCGACTCCGAGAAGTTCGTTTACGGCTCGACCGGTATGAGCATCTACAACAAGTGCGAACTCTACTATCCGTTTGGCGGCAGTTACTACCAGAGTC
>CAVAOU010000252.1:0-3378 GCA_963590085.1 Senegalimassilia sp.
GTCCGAAGGTCATCCAGAAGCGTGCGCGCTTAATCGACGGGTAGTTCTTCACGAGGCTCTCGAGTTCCTCGTGGTACATCAGGTACGACTCGCGAGCGCCTATGTTAGGGTAGTTGAGCGGCTTGTGGACCGACAGAGGGTCGGTCTCGTGCCATTCGCCGTTTTCGTAGAACTTGCCGCGCTGGGTGATTTCGCGGATGTTGATTTCCGGGTTGAAGTTGGTGGCAAACGCCTTGCCGTGGTTGCCGGCGTTGCAGTCCACGATGTCGAGGTGCTCCATTTCAGAGAAATAGTGCTTTGCGGCGTAGGCAGTGAATATGCCCGACACACCCGGGTCGAATCCGCAGCCGAGGATGGCTGTGAGGCCGGCTTTCTCGAAGCGGTCCTTGTAGGCCCATTGCCATGAGTATTGGTATTTTGCTTCGTCGAGAGGCTCGTAGTTGGCTGTGTCCAGATAGCTGACGCCGCATTCGAGGCAGGCGTCCATGATTGTGAGGTCCTGGTAGGGCAGCGCGAGGTTTACCACCAAGTCGGGTTTGTGCTTCTTGAACAGGGCAACGAGTTCGGGCACCTTGTCGGCGTCGACCTGGTCGGTTGTAACGTTGTCCTTGCCGATGGCCTTAGCCAGGGCGTCGCACTTGCTCTTGGTGCGCGAGGCAATCACGATTTCGCTGAACACGTCGGAGTTTTGGGCGCATTTGTGGGCAGCCACAGTGGCTACGCCGCCCGCTCCGATAATTAGTACTTTTGCCATTGTTTTTCTTTCTTTTATAGGGTTAATCTTTAATTACTTATTGAAGCAGGAACATGCACACGGTCATGTAGATCATCATGCCAATAATGTCGTTGGTGATGGTGATGAACGGGCCGGTGGCGATGGCCGGGTCCACCTTGAGTTTCTCGAGCGTCAGCGGCACGAAGGTGCCGAAGGTGGCAGCGAAGAGCACCACGGAGAAGAGGGAGATGGACACTGCTATGGTGATTTTGAAGTCGGGGTGGAAGATGAAGAAGTTGTAGGCAAACACCAGGAGCGAGATGATGCTCGCGTTGATGAGTGCCAACCCGAGTTCCTTGAGGATTTGCGACAGCGAGCGCTTGAGGTCGAGCGAGCCGTTGGCGAGGCCCTGCACCACGATTGCCGACGACTGGATGCCCACGTTGCCGCCCGTGCCGCCAATCAGCGGGATGAACAGCGCGATGGCAGGGTTGTTGGCAAAGTTGCCCTCAAAGTTGCCGAGAATCCATGAGTTCGACAAGCCGCCGATCATGCCGATGATGAGCCACGGCAGGCGAGCCTTCGCTTGGTCGAGAATCTTGTCGTCGGTCTCGACGTCGGTGGAGAGACCTGAAGCCAACTGGTAGTCGCGTTCGGTTTGCTCGCGCGCTTCGTCCATCACGTCGTCGAAGGTGATGCGCCCCACGAGGCGTCCGATGCCGTCGACCACAGGCATTACCGCCAGGTCGTACTTCTCAAACGTGAGCACCACGTCGTCGAGCGGCTCGTCGGCCTTCACTGCGTAGGGGTCGGGCTCCATCACATGCTTTATCTTTGACGCTGAAGGGTTGGTGATGAGGGTCTTCAGCGGCAGGATGCCTTTGAGTTTGCGGTCGTCGTCGATGACGTAGACGTAGAAAATCTCGTCCATGTCCTCCGCCTGCTCGCGCATGCGCTTCACGCATTCCGGCATGCTCCAGTTTTCGTTGACCACAATCATTTCCGTGCCCATCAACGATCCGGCGGTGTCCTCCGGATACTTCATCAGATCGATGATTGAACCAGCCTGCTCCACGTCGTCGACATGGGCAAGCACCTCCTCCTGGTCCTCCTTGTCGAGTTCCTGGATAAGGTCAACGGCGTCGTCGGTGTCGAGGTGCTCCACAAAGTGCTTGGCGATGTCCTTGTTGGGCATGTTTTCAAGCAGTCGGTGTCGGTCGTCCTCGTCAAGTTCCATAAGAGTGTCGGCGGCGGTGTCGCTGTCGAGATGCGACACGACATACTCCGCGTCCTCGAGATCCATTTTCTGGATCAGTTCGGCAATGTCGGCAGGGTGGAGCTCCTTGAGTTCCGCCATGATCTGCGCCTCATTGTCCTCTTTGATGAGATGCTCCATCTCCTCAAGAAAGTCTTCTGAAAATTCCTTCATGCCGTTACTGTTGGTTTAAAAGGTTGGTCAATCTGATGAATTCCGCCACGGAGAGTTGCTCCGGACGCTTGTTGAAAATCTCGTCCTTCAGCACGTCGTCGCTCTTTGCCAAGGAGCGCAAAGAGTTGCGCAGGGTTTTGCGGCGCTGCCCGAAGGATGTCTTCACGACGTTCTTCAGTTGGCGCTCGTCGCAGCCGAGGTCGGTCACCGCGTTGCGGCGCAGGCGGATTACGCCCGACTTTACCTTTGGCGGCGGGTTGAACACGTGCTCGTCGACGGTAAACAGGTATTCGATGTCGTACCAGGCTTGCAACAGCACCGACAGGATGCCGTAGGTCTTCGACCCGGGGCGTGCGGCGATGCGCTCAGCCACTTCTTTCTGGAGCATTCCGCTGCAGCAGGTGATGCGGTCGCGGTAGTCGAGCACTTTGAAGAATATCTGCGACGAGATGTTATAGGGATAGTTGCCGATTACGCAGAAGTTGCCGTCGAAGAGGCTTCCGAGGTCGAGTTTCAGGAAGTCCTCGCCGATGATGCGTCCCTCGAGTTGCGGGAAGTTGCGTTGCAGATAGTCGACCGACTCGCGGTCGAGTTCCACAACGGTCACATCGTGGCCGCGCTCAAGCAGAAACTGCGTGAGCACGCCCATGCCCGGCCCTACTTCGAGCACCGGCATCCCGCGGTAGTCGTCGAGAGTGGCGGCAATGCGGTCGGCTATGTTGAGGTCGGTCAGGAAATGCTGCCCGAGAAACTTCTTTGGCTTAACTTTTTGCATAATTCGGAAATTTGCACAAAAACGCTTCGCAAAGTTACAAAATTCCGAAGAAACGGCGACCCTGATAGATGCTTTGTAACGAAATTTAAGAATTTGCCTATTCGCCTTTATTGTTGGTGTGGGTGGCGCCACCTACGGGGCGCAAAAGGTTGATAGTCAGTTGCCCCAGGCTGAAGCTTGGGGTTAGCAATACGGCGTCCCGACGGGACGCTCTTCCTTCGCAGGTGCTTTCTTTGGGTAAAATGAGGATAGAGGTTAGCCTTTGATGGGTTCGCCGAAGTCGAGGGCGCCGATTTTGTCGCGCTCGCAGCGGCGCTTTGCCCAGCAGCGGCGGCACATTGCCATGTATTTGTCGTTGCCGCCGATTTCCACCTGTTCGCCGTCCATCACCACGTTGCCGGCGCGGTCGATGCGCGCGTTGATGATTGTCTTGCGGCCGCAGGTGCAGGTCGACTTCAC
>CAVAOU010000253.1:0-3367 GCA_963590085.1 Senegalimassilia sp.
GTTGTAGGCGGAATAGATGCCGTACAATGGATAGTCGGCACAAGCCTTGACCAATTTCTCGGTCGACAGCAATGGCAAAATGCTGTCGGGAATTTGGCACACCTGCTGCATTTCCTCCAACGATTGGTAGGTAGCCCATACCTCAGGTCGAGTTATTGAATCGAATGAAAATTCGACTTCACTAATCGCCCTTGTTCCATTGTTCGTTCCTTTCTCTGCAATCTCAACGATTGCTGATTCGCTACATGCACTCGCCGCTATAAGCGGTAGAATTAAAAAAAACTGTTTCTTCATATGGTTAGTATTTGGGGTTATTTTGTTTGTATTTGCGTTATGGTTGCAATTTATGCACTATTTTTTAATCTACCAAATAATTTTAAACAAATTTTAGCCAATTCGTAACAAATCGTTTCCAACCGTCAATTCACGGAACAAAGAGGGGAAATACAAGCTTCTTGAATCGCAAAAAATCATATTTAAGGCACATTATCCGATACTAGTATCAGATTTTGTACCCTAAATTTATGATTTACGCTTTGTAGCACAGTCTTATTTGCCCACAATTTTTCCAGACAACACTTCATGACACGCAGCCATATCACATTTCCCTGAGCAGCATTCCTATCTGCCAGAAATTAAAGGGGAATGCAAAATCAAACAAGTTTATTTTGTCCTTTTGTCTGCTTGCACTATTTTTGCGTAATATTTCGCGAAAATGGAAAAACAAATTGAAATCAATGGCGTCAACTTCAATTACAGTGTTGAGGGTGAAGGGCTTCCGGTTGTGCTGATGCACGGATGGGGATGCAACCGCACCACGTTGGCAAGCATTGAACGGTTACTTGTGCCTTATTTTAAAGTCTACAACGTGGATTTTCCAGGCTTTGGCAAAAGCACTGAGCCGCAGACCGTGTGGGGCATCGAGGACTACACCCGGATGACAGAAGAATTTCTGCGCATCGAGAACATCGAGAACCCCATTCTGCTCGGCCACTCGTTCGGCGGCCGTGTCGGCATCCTGCTGTCGTCGCGCAACAGGGTGCGCAAACTGATACTCGTCGACGCTGCCGGCATCAAGCCTAAGCATTCGATGAAATACTACGTGAAGGTCTACACCTACAAGGCTGTGAAGCACACGCTGCCCGCAATCTTCGGCAAGGCAAAGGGCGAAGAACTGCTCAACCGCTACCGCAAGCGCGTAGGCTCAAGCGACTATTCGAGCGCCTCGGTGACTATGCGACAGATTTTGAGCAAGGTCGTGAACGAAGACCTCACATGGGCATTGCCCAAGATCAGTTGCCCGACGCTGCTCGTGTGGGGCACGGAGGACACCGCAACGCCGATTTCCGACGCCCGCAAGATGGAGAAACTCATCCCCGATGCCGGGCTGGTGGAATTTCCGGGTGTAGGTCACTACAGTTTCCTTGAAAACCCGTACCAGTTTGCAGCCGTAATCAACAGTTTTTTGGAAAAAGACAAATTGAAAAAATAGATGGATATAGCCACAACAATCCTCGCCGCCCTCGCGGTGGCAACAACTGCATTCTATCTCTGGCACGTCTACAAAGTGGACCTGCAGATGATGCAACAAAACTCCTACCGCAACAACCGCTACTTCAAGTGGTGGAAAATGAGCAAGGACTACGGCTCGATGTCGCGACTCACCGACCTCGCCGTACTTCTGCTCCTGATTTCGCTGTTCCCGAAGATAATCACACTGCCCATTGCAATCGTGGTGTTTGCCATCAAGGCATCCGCGCTTGCAAAGAAGAAATACAAAAAGCCGCTGGTGATGACCAAGCGCGTGTGGCGCCTGCTCACGGCAATGCTCGTTGTCACAGTGATTATCGCCCTGACGCCGCTGCTGGCCACTGCCAGTCTGCGCGATGCCCTGACAGGCATCAGCGTGTCGCTCACCGCCGAGGCCGTGCTTTCATGGCTGGTGCTCGCCGTGTGCAACGCAGCGATGCAACCTGTTGAGAAAGCCATCAACCAAGGCTTTGTGAAGGACGCCGAGCGCATCATCGGCGAAATGCCAAGTCTGCAAGTGATAGGCATCACAGGCAGTTACGGCAAGACCAGCACCAAGCACTACCTCAACCGCATACTCTGCGAGCAGTTTAGCGTGCTGATGACGCCAGGCAGTTTCAACACCCCCATGGGCGTGACCCGCACCATCCGCGAGATGATGAAGCCCTACCACGAAGTGTTTATATGCGAGATGGGCGCCAAGCAACTGGGCGACATCAAGGAAATCTGCGACATTGTGCATCCGCGCTACGGCATCATCACAGCCGTAGGCGAGCAGCACATGGAGTCGTTCAAGAGCATTGAGAACGTGCAGCGCACCAAATTCGAACTTGCCGACGCGCTCCCAGCCGACGGCTTCTGCGTGGTCAACGACGACTTCCCCTACGTTGCCAACCGCAAGGTCAGCAACACCGAATGCCTGCGCTACGCCGTGCAGAACACCGAAGCAGCCGACTATCGCGCAGCCAACATCGAATACTCCGCCTACGGCACCAAGTTTGACGTTGTCGACGCCAATGGCAGCACCGTGCTTTCGCTCGAGACACGCCTCGTGGGCGAATGCAACATCTCCAACCTTCTCGCCGCCGTAATCGTGGCGATGAAACTGGGTGTGGACAAAGAGAAAATCAGATATGCAGTAAGCCAGATTGAGCAGGTTGAGCACCGCCTCAACATGAAGCGCACACCTGGCGGCGTGACCATCATCGACGACGCGTTCAACTCCAACCCACATGGGTCGCGCATGGCGCTCGACGTGCTGTCGCGCATGGACAAGGGTCGCCGCATCGTTGTCACCCCTGGCATGATTGAACTCGGCGACCGCCAGGCAGCACTCAACGAAGCCTTCGGCGAACACATTGCCGAGACCACCGACATTGCCATCGTCGTAGGTCAGTACAACCGCGACGCCATCGTGGCAGGCATCCGCAAATCAGGCAAGTTCAGCGAAGACAACCTCGTGATTGTCGACTCGTTTGCCGAAGCGCAGCAACGCCTCGCCACCCGGCTCAAAGCAGGCGACACAATCCTCTACGAGAACGACCTTCCCGACACTTTCAAATAAACGACAAAAAATAAACTACATAAAGACAAAGAAAGAATGAAAACAAATGTTGCCGTATTCTTCGGAGGACGCTCCGTAGAGCACGAAATTTCAGTGATATCAGCCAACCAGGCCATGCACGCAATCAACCGCGACAAATACAACGTAATCCCGGTCTACATCACCAAGCAGGGCCGCTGGGTTACAGGCGAAGCATTGTTTGACGTAAAGAACTACCGCGACATGAAAGCCCTGGTTGCCAAATGCGAGGAAGTGTACATGCGTCCGGAATTT
>CAVAOU010000254.1:0-3362 GCA_963590085.1 Senegalimassilia sp.
GCCATAGACCGTGAGCGAGTCGATTGTTATCGCTGATTTGCTCGACGACGAATAGAACCCCGCCAAGGGCAGACTGCTCGAGTTCTCCTCGCAACCGTTGGAGTTGCAGGAGGCGAGCCACACGACAATGCCTATCGACAGAGCCAGCAATATGTTGCGCAGACCGTTCATCCGCTTAGATTTCCTCCCTAATCTGGTAATTGTTGCGGCCGGCGGCATTGCGTGCTATGAGTTCGCCGATGAAGCCAGCCAAGAAGAATTGTGAGCCGAGAAGCATCATTGTCAGTGCAATGAAGAAATACGGCGAGTCGGTGACGAGTCGGTAGGATTCGCCGGAGTACATGGCGCAGAGTTTCATTGCTCCCACCACGATTGCCGCGATGAAGCCGATGAGGAACATTATTGTGCCAAGGAAGCCGAAGATGTGCATTGGCTTGCCGCCGAACTTAGAGATGAACCAAAGGCTCAGCAGGTCGAGATAGCCGTTGACAAAACGATTGAGTCCGAACTTTGTTGTGCCGTATTTGCGGGCCTGGTGGTGAACCACCTTTTCGCCGATGCGTGCAAAGCCTGCATTCTTGGCGAGGTAAGGGATGTAGCGGTGCATTTCGCCGTAGACCTCTATGTTTTTCACCACGTCCTTGCGGTATGCCTTAAGGCCGCAGTTGAAGTCGTGGAGGTTGCCGATGCCGCTCACCTTGCGAGCCGTGGCGTTGAAAAGTTTGGTAGGGATAGTCTTCGACAGCGGGTCGTAGCGTTTCTGCTTCCAGCCCGACACCAGGTCGTAGCCGTCCTGGGTGATCATGCGGTAAAGTTCTGGAATTTCGTCAGGGCTGTCCTGAAGGTCGGCGTCCATAGTGATGACCACATCGCCCTCGGCGCGCTCGAAACCTACGTTGAGCGCCGGCGACTTGCCGTAGTTGCGGCGGAAGCAAACACCTTTCACACAAGGATTCTTAGCCTTGAGGTCGTTGATTACCGACCATGAAGCATCGGTCGAACCGTCGTTCACAAAAATTATCTCATAAGAGAACCCGTTGGCCTTCATTACGCGCTCAATCCACGCTTCCAATTCGGGCAACGATTCCGCTTCGTTGAACAGCGGAACGATAACAGATATATCCATAAATTCTTTCTTGTACGTACAATGTGCAAAATTAGCACATCCGAGGCTAACAAAAAAATGTGATGCCACAAAATGTGTAAAATGTGCGTCTGCATCTTTGTCATATCAATTAAATTAAATGGTGGAACAATCTATTCTATCATATTCGGCATGAGTGCCGAAGAAACGAATTTTATTTTGAATAGCAAAATTTCAGTTGGTAAAATCGTGTTGTTTGTGTTGAAATCAAAAAGGTTATTGCTTTGAATAATGGTTGTGAAATCTTAACTTTGCAAGTAGTTTGACCAACCAAATCAGCAATTCCTATGGCAGCAGAAAAAAAACGGCTTGCTTCGTTCGACATTCTCAAGGGCATCGCTATCTATCTTGTGGTGATGGGGCACGTGCTCACCATGTGCATTCGTGGCATTGACAGTGCGGTGACCTTCAAGATTATCGCCGAAATCCACATGCCTGTGTTCTTTTTCATAAGTGGCTATTTCACTTATAAGTTTACGGAGCAGGGCGAGTTTGTCATGCCAAACCTCAAGAAGCGGTTCTTCCAACTCATTGTGCCGTTTCTTGCTGTCAGCGCCTTGTGGATGTGGTATTTTCCGCACAGTAAACTGATGTCGCCGCTTTCGCAGTCGTGGCCGCAGTTGCTCACCACCTATTGGAAGGACGGCTACTGGTTTACTTTGTGCCTCTTTGAGGTGGTGCTCATCTATGCCGGATTGTCGCGGCTGATGCGGTTGACCAAAAATGCGTGCCTGCAGGTCGCCATGGCATTGGTTGCCTATGTCGTCCTGATTTTGATTGGCCCGCTCGTTTCTGATGCCGATGCAAACTACGACCCCATTGGCATAGGATTGCTTACGCAGTTCTTTCCCGTGTTTATGATGGGCGTGTTTGCCCGCAAATATGCCGACGGGTTCCGCCGGCTGGCGTTGCAGCCCGTGACGTTTGTCGTGGCAGCCGTAGCATTCTTCTGCACATGGTATGTGGCTTCCTACGAATGGGAGTTCCCGTCGTTTCCCGTGTGGCACGGATTCATCGATAAGCCTATTCTCCAAGGCTCGTTGATGCTCTTGGCGTTCGGGCTGATATACCGTGCTGATGTTGAGAAATTTGCCACAACCCGTGTGGGACGGTTCTTCACGCTCCTCGGCAATGAAAGTTTGGGCATCTATCTGTTGCACTATTTCTTCCTGTTCCCGCTCACTCCGCTGCAGGAGCCGATGCGAGCCATTGGCCTGACATTCCTGCCGATGGCTGTGGTTGCTGCATTTTTTGCTTTCTTCATCGTGCTTGCGGCACTCGGAGCCAACTGGGCAGTAGGGAAGAACAAAATATTGGCATTTCTATTAATTGGAAAAACAGTAAAGGATAAATAACAGTTTATGAATATAGCAATTGTAGGCTCTGGATATGTGGGGCTCGTTTCCGGCGCTTGTTTCGCCGAGGTTGGTGTCGATGTGACATGCGTCGATATTGACGAGAAGAAAATCGAAAATCTCAAAAACGGGAATATTCCGATTTATGAGCCCGGACTTGACGATCTGGTGAGCCGCAACGTTGCCGCCGGAAGGCTACATTTCACCACCCGCCTCGAGGAGGTGCTCGACAATGTGGAGGTGGTGTTCAGCGCCGTAGGTACGCCGCCCGACGACGACGGCAGCGCCGACCTGCGCTTCGTCCTGGAGGTGGCACGCACTTTTGGCAAGAACATCAACAAATATGCACTGCTAGTGACCAAGAGCACCGTGCCCGTAGGCACATCAAAGAAAATTAAGGCAGCCATCCAGGAAGAACTTGACGCCCGCGGCGTCGATATCCCGTTTGAGGTGGCATCAAACCCTGAATTCCTGAAGGAAGGAGCGGCAATAAAGGACTTCATGTCGCCCGACCGTGTGGTCATCGGCATCGAGTCGGAGCGCGCCCGCAAGGTGATGGAGCGCCTCTACCGACCGTTCCTGCTCAACAACTTCCGTGTGATTTTCATGGATATCGCTTCGGCGGAGATGACAAAATATGCGGCAAATTCGATGCTTGCCACACGCATATCGTTTATGAACGACATCGCGAATCTCTGCGCTCTCGTGGGTGCTAACGTCAACATGGTGCGCAAGGGCATCGGCTCCGATGCGCGCATCGGCACAAAATTTCTCTATCCGGGATGCGGTTATGGCGGCTCGTGCTTCCCGAAGGATGTGAAGGCGCTTATCCACACGGGCAATGAAAACGGCTACCGCATGCG
>CAVAOU010000255.1:0-3358 GCA_963590085.1 Senegalimassilia sp.
GTTGCATGGTCACTGGATAAAGAGCCAGTGCCATCTTCATCTCGCCACTGTCGACACGTTTTTTCAATTCGCCAAGGCCTCTTATGCCTCCCACGAAATCTATCCTTTTATCACTACGCAAATCTGTAATGCCGAGTATGTCGCGAAGAATCAAATCTGAAGAAATGGTCACATCAAGCACTCCTATAGGGTCCGAATCATTGTATGTCCCCTCAAGCGCTGTGAGAGAATACCACCTACCACCTATGTACAGAGAGAAGTTGTGGAGCCGTTGAGGCTTGTAGATTTCTGTGCCCTTGTCTTCAACTTCAAAGTTTTTTTCGAGCAGATTCAACAATTCTTGCTCGCTGTGTCCATTTAGGTTACGGACAAGGCGGTTGTAGTCAATCACATTCAGATGCGATGCTGGGAAGCACACAGCCAAGAAGAAATTATATTCCTCATCACCTGTATGGTTTGGATTGGCTTCCGCCATTTCTTTTCCCACCAATGCAGCAGCAGCACTACGATGATGGCCATCGGCGATATACATATTCGGTATTGACGCAAACAGTTTGGACACATCATTAATGGTCTTGTCATCATCAATTACCCAGAATCGGTGTCCGAATCCATCATCACTTGTAAAGTCATATTCAGGCTTGCCAGCAGTCACATCCTGTAATATCGCGTCGAGCGCATCATTGTCGGGAAATGTGAAAAACACAGGCTCAATATTAGCCTTGTTGATTCTCACGTGCTTCATGCGATCCTCTTCTTTGTCACGGCGCGTCAGTTCGTGTTTTTTGATGTTCCCAGCCAGATAATCGTCAACACTTGCCGCGACCACAAAACCATATTGAGTCCGTCCTTCCATGGTCTGTGCATAAATGTAGTAGCACGGCTTGCTGTCTTGAACTAGCCAACCGTTTTCCTGGAACATACGGAAATTTTCCACCGCCTTGGCATAAACCTTGGGATCGTGCTCATCGGTACCAGGTGCAAAGTCTATTTCCGGTCGAATAATGTGATACAACGATTTTTCATTTTCTGCCGCCTCTTTGCGGGCTTCTTCAGAATTCAGCACATCATACGGGCGAGATGCCACCTCGGTCACTAAATCGACTGGTGGTCGCAAGCCTCTGAAAGGTCTTACTTTTGCCATAGTATTATATTTTTAGGGTTTTTAGAATGAAGGCTACGCCGGCCCTAAGCCTGACGTAGCCTTTGGTATAGTTTCAATTAGTGTTTGAAGTTGGCACGGACAATGGTCTGCTCACGGTCTGGGCCAACAGAGAGAATCGTGATTGGCACATTCAACTCTTTCTCGAGGAAAGCAACATACGCCTTAAATTCCGCCGGGAATTCATCCTCGCTCTTGATTTTAGTCATATCGGTTTGCCATCCTGGGATTTCCTCGTAGACTGGTTCAATTCCTTCCTCGATGCTATACGGGAAATCACGGGTTTCCTTGCCATTAACCTTGTAGGCTACGCAAGCCTTCACTGTCGGGAAGGTGTCGAGCACATCGCTCTTCATCATTATCAGTTGCGTTACGCCGCTAAGCATAATGGCATAGCGGAGTGCCACGAGGTCTACCCAACCGCAACGGCGTTCGCGGCCAGTAACAGCACCGTATTCATGACCGATGTCACGGATTTTCTTGCCTGTTTCGTCAAAAAGTTCTGTAGGGAAAGGACCACTGCCCACACGTGTGCAGTATGCCTTGAAGATGCCATACACTTCACCGATTTTGCCAGGAGCGACACCAAGACCGCTGCAAGCACCCGTGCAGATTGTATTACTAGAGGTCACGAACGGATAAGAGCCGAAGTCCACGTCAAGCATTGTACCCTGTGCACCTTCGCAAAGCACACGTTTGCCGTCTGCAAGAAGTTTGTTTATGAAGTGCTCGCTGTCAATCAAATCATACTCCTTGAGGTAGTCAATCGCGCTAAGCCATTTCTTTTCAAGTTCAGAGAAGTCGGTTACCGCATCAAGCATTTCCAACATCTTCAGATGGCGGGATTTTGCGGCATCATATTTTTCCTCGAAATTATGGAAAATATCCCCCACGCGCAAGCCGTTTCTGCTCACCTTATCGGTGTATGTCGGACCAATGCCCTTTCCTGTAGTACCAATCTTCGACGAGCCTTTGAGTTTCTCATTGGCTGCATCAAGAAGTCGGTGCGTCGGCATAATCAAATGCGCTTTCTTTGAAATTTTCAAGATTTTCTTGATATCAACACCGCTTTGCTCCAGCGATTCGGCCTCCTCACGGAAGAGAACCGGGTCGAGGACAACGCCATTGCCGATTATGTTAACTTGCCCATGTTGGAAAATGCCGGAAGGTATCGAACGCAACACGTATTTCTTGCCTTCAAATTCCAACGTGTGACCTGCATTAGGGCCGCCCTGGAAGCGCGCCACTGCATCATAATGCGGTGTAAGCACGTCTACCACTTTGCCTTTACCTTCATCGCCCCATTGCAAGCCCAAGAGCACATCTACTTTCATAATTATTCCGTTTTTATAATTTGTTAAGTTGTTTTCTTCGTTTGTCGGTTGCGGCGTTTCTTGCGTTGGCATGTCGAACAAACGCCATAGACATAGAGCGAAATGTAGGACACTGAAAACGAACCGTATCGACGGCCGCTGATGTACGTCATCAAGTCCACATCTTTCACTTCTTTAATCTTGCCGCATTCTGTACAAATCAAATGATGGTGGTTTCCCGAACTGATTACCTTTTCATAGACAGCCTGATTTGTGCCGAACTGGTGTTTTCGCACCAATCCGCATTCAATGAATAGTTCAATCGTATTGTAAATTGTTGACCTACTGACATGATAAGAGCGCTCTTCCATTTCATCATAGAGAGCCTCAATACCGAAATGATCATTGTGTGAGAAAACGACCTCCAAAATTGCGAATCGTTCTGGAGTTCTGCGCAAACGCTTGCTGTCAAGATATTCAGCCAGTTTCGTGCGAGCGATGTAATATGATTTGTCTTCCGTCGCAGTCATACCATCACAAAGGTAGTTATTTTAGTCTGAATAATGTCCAAAAATCGCAACGTTTTTCTTGCCTTTTTATCGATGCAATTCACCCAAATTATTCCAGACTCCATTCAATTTCGTCAACCACCTGACGGCAGACGCGCGACAATGCGCCAACACCATCAACCCATTTCTCTGCCATTTGCTTGGCGCGGTCAACGTCGTTCAATTTCCGAAGCACGAGCAAGTTCATAATCAGGCGCATGCCGGCATAAGCCGTCGCTTCATCATCGAGCAGTGAAAATGCAAGAGCCTCTGCCCCATCAAGGTTGCGCACCAACCTGAAGCAAAGCAAATCCTTCAACTCAACGGTATCGGAC
>CAVAOU010000256.1:0-3357 GCA_963590085.1 Senegalimassilia sp.
ATGTTCGACCAGTACTCTGCCATCTGCGGCATCAGCAAGACAGAACTGACAACTGTGATGAAGCCGGATGTTGAAGGACTTGGAAGAGCGCTTGGCATGACCTACGATGAATGCCTCAAGAAACTTACGGACTATTACGACGGATACCATTTTGGCAAGAATTCGGAAGACGTGTTCAACCCGTTCAGTCTGGTGAAAGCGCTCAATGCGCAGGATATCGGCGCCTACTGGTTTGGCTCGGGCACGCCGTCCTACTTGATTAAGGCATTGCAAAAATACCACGTCAACGTGCTCGACATTGAGAACCGCAGCACCGATGTTGACGATTTCGATGTGTCACCTGAACAGATGACAACTCCGCTGCCGCTGCTCTACCAAAGCGGCTACCTGACCATTAAGAAGTTCAATCCAATCACGCACCGCTACAGCCTCGGATACCCTAACCAAGAGGTGAAAATCGGTATGCTGAAGAGTCTTGCGCCCAACTATCTGTCGCCTATCCAATTGGACAACAGTAGTTTGGTCGGCGACATGATTGAGATGCTCTATGAAGGACGTGTGGAGGAATCGATGGTGCGGCTGAAAGCCTATTTGGCAAGCATCTCCAACCGTCTGTCGAACAAGAACGAGCGCGACTTCCAGACGGTGTTCTATCTCATTTTCAACCTGATGGGAGCATATATGCGTGTGGAAGAAGACAGCGCCGTGGGACGAGCCGATGCGGTGGTCTATATGCCAAATGCGGTGTTTGTCTTCGAACTGAAATTCGACGGGTCGGCAGAGGATGCCATCAGGCAAATCGACGAAAAAGGCTATCTCGTTCCGTATTCCGCCGACGGCAAGCGACTGGTGAAAATCGGCATTAACTACGACAGCAACCAGCGCACCATCAGCGACTGGATAATCAAAGAGGCATAATAAAATCAGGTTTTTGAAAGCAGTGATTATGAAACATAGAAATACAAGAAGGGCATCGGTGGCTGTTGCTATGGCATTGATGCTATCGACGGTCAGCACATCGTGTGCCGCCAACAAGGGCGTGGAAAACTCAGGCGAGATTCAGAAGATGGAGTTGCTCACCACTTCGCAGAGTTGGGACGGCGCAGAGTTGCCCGACTATCCGGAGGGCAAGCCCCAGTTGCGGGTTCTCAAGGTGGTGTTGCCACCCCACAGTTCGTTGCCAAAACATCACCACGACGTGATGTCGTATGGCATTGTCAACAGCGGCCAACTCACGCTTATCCGCGATTCCGACGGAATGGAGAAGACTATGCACAAGGGCGAAGCCGTTGTGGAAACCGTCGGTACGGTGCACCATGGCGAGAACCGTGGCGATGAGCCGACAGAAGTGGTGGTGTTCTACATTTCCAAAGACGGCGAGCCGCTGTCGGTAGCAGATGAATAGCGGCGGGAATTTCAGGAAATCAAGAAAAATCGAATTATGATGACTGTACAGAATGTGTATAAAGAAGGAGCCTACAAGGGCTTGTATATGGGCGCTTACCTCACCGTGCTTTCGCTTTTGTCGTTTATGAGCGACAAAGTGCCGATGTTTGGCCTGCTTGCATTGGTGTTGATGGTCGGAGGTCCAGTGATGCACTATGTGTTGCTTTGTAAGGCGTATTCGGAAAACGGTTGCAGCGCCAACTTCTCGGCGCTTTGGGTGCTCGGCATCACGGAGTTTGTCGGCGCGTCGCTGATATGTGCGCTGTTTACCTATGGCTATCTTGCGCTTTTCGATCCCGATTTCTTCTATCGCACAATCGAGACGATGGCGGAGATGCTCAAGAGTCAGCCTGCCTCGCACGACACCTACAAGATGCTGCGTGTGGCTATTGACGGCGGACTTGTGCCGTCGAACATTGAATACTGTGTGCAGATGATGATGCTCACCATCTTCAGCGGCTCGATACTCACGCTGATTCTTATCCCTTTTGTCAAGATCCGCTATCGCAGCCGCGTGAACAATTCAACGGTTAATATGTTGTAACTTAAAAGGAAAGTCATGAAAAAGTTGGTATTATTGATGATGGCTGCGGTGATTGCTGCGATAGGTGGCTCGCTGCGCGCCGACGACAACTACACCGACGATATCTATGCGTCGGACAAGGTGACGGTAAAGGAACAGAAGAAACTCGATAAGGCAGAGCGCAAACGCCAGCAGGCCATCAGCGACTCGATTGAATATCAACTTGCGGTGAAGGCCGTGGAGAACAAGCATTTCGTCATTGTTGCCGACCAGATCCGTGGTCGGTACGGCAGAACGCTCAATGTGAACCGCACAACCAATTTTGTGCTTGTGCAGGGCGACACCGCTGTGGTGCAGTTTGCCCTCGAAGGGGTGATGAACAGCCCCAACGGCATTGGTGGCATTACTGCCGAGAGCCGCGTTACTAAGCATTCGCTCTCCTACGACAAGCGCGGCACGTTGAACTATACGATGTATGTCAACGGCACTGCTCTTACTGGCGACATCACGTTCTCATTGCCGAAGGGCACCAAGCGGTGCAGTGCCACGGTCAGCGCCAATTTCAGCGGCGACCAGTTGACATTCTCAGGCTATCTTGAACCCTACGACAGTTATCTCTATCAGGGCCATTCGCTTAAATGATCCATTGATGATTGCGACAGGACGCGCTTTGAGTCAACAGAAAAATGCCAAATAAAGAGAGAAATGGAAGATAAATATAAAATACCGTTTGTTCATGCTTGCATCAGAGGCATGGGAAGAAGATTCAATCTTCCAGTAAAGAATGCCTACCAATACTTGAAGCATTTTCAAGGTATTGAATTTTTGCTACAGTTCTATGGTACATTGCATCTGCAGTCAATCGATGATGTTGTCGATGATCTGGTGGTAGTTTGCAAGAAAAATGGAGGGTCTCTGTCATGATACTTTATCATGGGACGAATGTCGACTTCGACGAGGTTGATATCAAGAAGACGAAGAAATATAAAGATTTCGGACAGGGATTTTATTTGACCGACATCAAGTCGCAGGCAGAAGAATTGGCTGAAAAGAAGGCCACCTTGTTTGGTGGTGCGCCTATCGTTCAGAAATACGAATTTGATGAGAGAATGCTTTTGTCTCCCGATGTCAAAGTCCTTAAATTTGATGCGGTGTGTGCTGAATGGGCAGAATTTATTTACAAAAACCGAAGCCGTTCCAATCCGACTTTTGTGCATGATTATGATATTGTGGTTGGACCAATTGCGGATGATGGTGTAGCTTATTTGTTGAGCAGATACGAAGAAGGGTCTTTTACAATAGAAGAATTGGCAAAAGAACTGGAGTTCAAACGACTCAATAACCAATATTTCTTTGGGTCAATGAAAGCAATCTGTTTACTTAAAAAG
>CAVAOU010000257.1:0-3347 GCA_963590085.1 Senegalimassilia sp.
GCTGTAGCCAAAGTTGAGGATGGCGGAAAATACTATTTCTGGAAAGATATGTGTGGCACATCTATGGCTTGCCCGTATGCAACAGGAGTGATTGCCCTTTGGGCTGAGGCTTATCCGCAACTCACCTACGATGATGTCATCAATATCATTACAGAAACTTCCACTAGCGATTCTTATGTGGCAAAAGGCAATAAGGTGCAATGGGGTGCTGGCAAGATTAATGCTTATGAGGGCTTGAAGAAGGCTATCCAGATGAATCCAGACGGTGCGGTAAAAAGCATCAATTCGGACAAGAATATCCTTGTAAACAACATGGGTAATAATTCTTACGAAATCTTCGTGGCTAATGAATCGAATCTTAAGGCAGATGTCTACGATTTGTCTGGCCGCAAGGTGGCGACAGCCATGGGTGATGACAACATGGTTGTGGTCAACCTCGATGGCCAGCAGAGGGGCGTTTATGTGATTGGTGTCACAGGCCAGACTACTCACTATTTGTACAAAGTGATGGTTAAGTAACCGATCCTTTAAAAAAAACAGAAACCGCGGGCACGAGTGTCTGCGGTTTCTGGTTTTATGACGGGTCGACATCGTAGTAGACTATCGCTCTTTTCATTCGCGGGTCGGACAACGATTGCTCGTAAATCATGCGTAGTATTTGTTTTACCTTCGGCATTGAGGCTGTCTCTTCAACTTTAAGGACTATTTGCCGGATGTAAAGTTGTTGGATGCGGGCAATAGTCGGAGGCTCTGGACCAAGCACTCGTTTGCCGAACACCTGTCGCAGCATATTGCTGAAACGGACCGACATTTCGGTGAGAGAATTGTCGTCACGGTGCTTGATGTAGATGTTGATGATTCTTGAGAAAGGAGGGTAGTTGTATCGACGCCGTTCTTCCAACTCTGATTTGTAGAATCCTTCATAATCGTGGTTGACTACGAATTTGATTACAGGATTCTCGGGCGATGATGTCTGGATGCATACGATGCCTTGCTTTTGCCGTCGACCTGCTCGGCCTGCCACTTGCTCCATCATGTTGAATGCGCGCTCGTGGCTGCGGAAATCAGGAAAGTTAATCATCGTGTCGGCATTGACGATGCCGACAATGCTGACCCCTCCAAAATCCAAGCCCTTGGTTACCATTTGCGTCCCAATCAGAATTTGGGTTTTGTGGTTTGAAAAACTTTCGATAATCTTGTCGTAGCTGTATTTGCTGCGTGTGGTGTCAAGATCCATGCGGGCGACTTTCGCCTCCGGAAAATATTTTTCGATGTCGTCCTCAATTCGTTCCGTGCCATAGCCCAGCACTTCAATGGTTGGTTGTTTGCAAGCCGGGCATATATTTGGCAACGGGATGGTATAGCCGCAATAGTGGCATGTGAGGAGATTTATGTGCTTGTGATAGGTGAGGGTAACATCGCAGTTTTCGCATTTAGGCATCCATGCGCATTCCTTGCATCTCACCATTGGGGCAAACCCGCGTCGGTTCTGGAATATTATAGCCTGCTCGTTGCGTTGTATTGCTGCATTGCACTCGTCAATCAGTTCGCGGGAGAATGCACCCTTCATTTCTTTGTGCTTCCGTGCGAGTTTTGTGTCGATAATCCGTACCTCTGGCAATTCAACTCCCTCGAAACGTGTCGTGAGATTGACAAGACCGAATTTGCCAGTCTCGGCTTTATAGTATGTTGTGATTGACGGAGTCGCTGACCCAAGGAGAATCTTTGCATTGTGCATCTTGGCAAGTACGATTGCCGCATCTCTAGCATTGTAGCGAGGGGCGGGGTCTTGTTGCTTGTAGCTTGTCTCATGTTCCTCGTCAACGATAATGACGCCGAGATTGTTGAATGGAAGAAATACCGAGGAGCGTACTCCGATTACAACACAAGGCTCATCGTTGGTGAGAAGCCGTTTCCAGATATCAACACGTTCGTTGTCGGAAAATTTTGAGTGATAGATGAGCAACCTGTTTCCGAAATTCTTGTGCAACCGTTGAGTCAGTTGGGCTGTCAATGCAATTTCGGGGACGAGATAAAGTGCCTGTTTGCCTTGTTGGAGAACATCGTCGATAATGTGGGTATACACCTCGGTTTTGCCGCTTGATGTGACTCCGTGCAGGAGTACAATGTCTTTCGTATCGAAGCATTCTTTGATTTTTGTGTATGCTTCCTGTTGTGGCTCTGACAGAGGATTGAGCGAGGTTTTGCCATTCACATCTAGCTCAAACCGGTTGATTTCTTTCTTGTATAATGAGAATATACCTTTGCCAACCATTGCGTGGAGTATCGGCAGCGATGCATCGGCGCGTTTTATGAGTGCGTCTTTTGTTACTTCTTTGAGCGGCTCATGCTTCATCCATTCCGACATATCGAGATAGGCGAGGAGTGCCGCTTCTTGTTTCTTGGCTTGCTTGACTTTTAGAAAAAATTCCTGTACGGTGTTGTTGTCGCCTTGCTCGGCTTTCAATCGTACACAAACTTCTGTCTTTGGCCGGTAATTGTCGACAATCTTTTCCGTTATAAATATTGCTTCACGATTAATCAGGTCAGCAACGGTCGTTTCTACATTCTTATAGCCAGTGGCTTTGGCTATGTCTGCAGGGGTTAGGTAGTCCTTGGTGAGGAGCATGTCGTAGATAACGGTTTCTCGCTCTGTCAAGGAGCCGTCAGTGTCGATATATTCTGGATTTGCAGAAACGCGGGTTTCGCTTTCCACTTTCATGCCTGCAGGTACGGCGGCTTTATAGACCTCGCCGATAGCGCAGAGATAGTAGTCGGAAATCCATTGCCAGAATTTCAATTGTGGGTGTCGGAGTATGGAATTGTTGTCGAGAACCGCAACAATATCTTTCACCTCATAGTTCCCTGGTTGCTGATTGTGAATTTGGGTTACTATGCCAGTGTAGAATTTCTTGCGGCCAAATGGCACGAGCACACGAAATCCTATGCCCACCGAATCCTTGAGGCCGTCAGGAATAGAGTAGGTAAATGTGCTATAGAGAGGCAAGGGCAATATGACTTCTGCGTAGGTCATGATGGTAGATAAAAAAGGTGGTTATGTCAAAATGATGTCGACACAACCACCGCTATTGTTATTTTTTATATATTCCTAAAAGAAGTAGGTCAAGGCTACTTTCCAAGTGCGGTTGTGCGATTTGAATTCATCAAGTTTTACAGCCTCCATCGCTCCGGTCATGTCCCAGTTGTAACTTGCTGTAACTTGCCATTTGCGAAAGATTTCAGCGCCGACACCAACTTCCAGCCCAAGTTGTACGGGACGATAGGTAAAGGCTGCTTCTCCGTCCTTCTCAATCTTATTGTGTGCCAATAGGATGCTGAGGTCAGGA
>CAVAOU010000258.1:0-3340 GCA_963590085.1 Senegalimassilia sp.
AGTTGGAGAATCTCCAACTCGGACTCACCCACACCGAGAACCAACAGCGCATCATCAACCGCCACATCACCACCGCCATCGGGCTTGACCAGGCCACGACCATCGTGCCCGACACCTCGGTTGCCGACGCCGCCGTGAGTCTTGCCAACGAGCAGACATGGCAGAGCCAGGTGAGTGCGTCGCCAGCCCTCCAATTGGCAGGCAAGAGTGTGGAGATGAGCCTCAAACAGCAGAACCTCGCCAAGGCCGGACGCCGCCCGTCGGTAGCGCTGGTGGCAGCCAACGAGTTCAACGGCCCTATCCTCATCGAAGTGCCGCCAATCAACAAAAACTTCAACTACTGGTATGTGGGCATAGGCATCACCTACAAGTTTGACGCGCTCTACAAGAACAATAAGAAACTCCGCCAGGCAAAGGCTGCAACCCTTCAGGCAGAGATAGCGCAGTCGGCGGTAGAGGAAAACATCGCCAACGGTGTGCACGACGCCTATGTTAACCTCGACGAGGCGTTCACCCGCCTGAAGTCGAAGGAGACGAGTGTGAAACTGGCGCAGGAGAACTACTCCGTGGTGCGCAACCGCTATCTCAGCGGCCTGGCACTTGTCACCGACATGCTCGACGCCGCCAACGTGAAACTGAGTAGCGAACTCGACCTCACCAACGCGCGCATCGACATCGTCTACCAGCACTGTCTGTTGAAGAAAACTATCGGAAACCTATAAACTCATAACAATAAAATGGCTAAAAAGAAATTCATACCCAATCTGGTCTTAATCCTTGTAATCGTAGGCGGCATCGTCTGGGTGGCAAGTAAGTTCTTCCACTTCGGCAATGTGGAATACACCGACAATGCGCAGGTGCGCCAGGACATCATGCCGGTCAACACCCGTGTGCAGGGATTTATCAAGAAAATATATTTTTCGGAGTATCAGCACGTCAAGAAAGGCGACACACTGCTCGTGATTGAGGACTCCGAGTTCCGCCTCCAATTGGCGCAGGCTGAGGCCAACTATGCCAATGCCATCGTGGGCAAGAACGCTATGGCTACAACCATCAGCACCACGCAGAGCAACATCTCGGTGAGCGACGCTGCCATCACGGAGGCAAAGGCCCGTCTGGACAACGCCAAACTCGAGTATGACCGCTACACCACGCTGTTGAGCCAGGAGGCTGTGACTCGCCAGCAGTTTGACCGCGTGAAGACCGAATACGACGCTGCGCGCGCACGCTACGACCAACTCACCCGTCAGAAAAACTCTACCGCCCTGTTGAAGCAGGAGCAGACACAGCGCCTCGAGCAGAACGATGGCGGCATCAAGATTGCCGAAGCGGCTCTCAACCAAGCACGCCTTAACCTGTCGTACACCATCATCGTGGCAACGGCCGACGGCGTGACCGGCCGCAAGAACATCCACGAGGGTCAACTCGTGCAGCCAGGACAGACGATGGTCGACCTTGTGGTTGCCGACAGCCGTTGGATTATTGCCAACTACAAGGAAACGCAGACATCAAAGATGAAGCCAGGACAGACGGTGAAAATTACTGTCGACGCCGTGCCAGGCGTAACCTACGAAGGCCGTGTGCAAGCCCTTTCGAAGGCCACCGGCGCATCGTTCTCGCTCGTGCCGCAGGACAATTCGTCGGGCAACTTCGTCAAGGTGGAGCAACGCATCCCCGTGCGCATCGAGTTTACCGACGCCAACAGCAAAGAGAATCTTGAACGCCTGCGTTCGGGCATGAACGCAGAGTGTACAGTCAACTTCTGATTGAATCATGGCAGGACCAAACATACCAAAAGAGATAATGATGTTCCGCGACTTTATCCCTAATAAAGTGCGGCTCGTCATCACTCTGCTCATGGCATTGTCGTTTCAGTTCAGTGGCGGCATCTACCTCTCGTCGGCAGCCCGCATGGTGGGCTCGCTGGCGGTGAAGACTGAGGACATCATGATGGCCGGCTACGCGTCGTTTGTGGGAATGACAATGATTTTCCCGGTGCTCTTCCGACTGAAGTTCCGCTTCACCTCGCGCACCATCCTGCTCACGGTGTGCCCGGTGCTGATTGCGTGCAACATTGCCACCGTCTATTGCGATAACCTGTTTCTGATGATGGCAATCTGCTTCGTGGCGGGCGCGTTCCGTATGTGGGGCACCTTCGAGTGCCTCTCCAGCGCGCAGTTGAGCATCACCGAGACACGCAATTTCGCCGTGTTCTTCCCGGTGGTCTACATCATCGTGCTCGGCACCATCCAACTTTCGGGACTCGCCACTATTCACATCGGCGAGCATATCGACTGGCACTATATGCATTGGGCTATTGTCGGCGTGCTTTGCTGCACGTGGCTCATCACCGTGATCCTTACGCGCCATTTTCGCTTCATGAAGCCGATGCCGCTCAAGGGCATCGACTGGATTGGTTGCGCGCTGTGGTCGATATTCCTGTTGGCGATGATTTTCGTGTTCCAGTACGGCAAATATTTCGACTGGACCGACGCTGCAGAGATACGCATCGGCATCGTCGTGGCGGTGGTGGCGCTGCTCATCTCCGTGAGGCGGATGATGACCATCCCGCAGCCCTACATCGAGTTGGCCACGTTCCGCTACCGCAACGTCATGACACTGATATTCCTGTTTCTCGTGCTCGAACTGCTGCTCACTCCGTTCATGCTCCTGCAGAATGTGCTAACGGGTGGCATCCTCGGCTTCGACGACCTCAACAATGCATCGCTCAACTGGCTGAGTTTTGCGGGCATCGTCGCTGGCACGGTGTTTATCTACTTCTGGCATGTGCGCTGGGGCGGGGGCTACAAGATGGCTGTGTTCCTCGGATTCGGACTCATTGTGGTCTATCAGGTGATGATGTATTTCCTTGTCGACCCAGGACTGAACATCGAGAAACTCTATCTGCCGGCGTTCCTGCGCAGTGTGGGCTATGTGGTGCTCTACGTGTCGCTCACCGTCTACCTTACTGGGCAGGTGCCGTTCCAGCATTTCTTCCAGGGACTGTGCGTTCTGGGCTTTGTGCGCACGGGCTTCGGCGGCCCGCTTGGCGAGGCAATCTATGAGCATTGGATGGAGCATTCGATGGCGTCGAACCTCGGCAACCTCAGTGCCACTCTCGACGCCGTAAACCCGCTGGCGGCATCAATGCCACGCGGCGCGCTCATCGGCGAGGCGATGCAGCAAACCATGCTCGTGAGCCTGAAGGAAATCTTCGGGTGGACGTGCATCGGCGGCATCTTCCTGCTCCTCGTAATTATTTCCTATCGCTTCCTCAACAAGGGGCGCATGGGCCGCCTTCCCGGCATGCGCCACATCAAGCGCATAATGAAGCGCAGCC
>CAVAOU010000259.1:0-3337 GCA_963590085.1 Senegalimassilia sp.
GATTGCCTCATTCGTGAAGGGGATGCTCGACCACAGCCTCACCCACGAGGAAATCAACGACGTGCCTCTCTCCGCCTGGAAAGAAATCGTCGACGGCATGAAATAGGGCGCATCGCCACGGTTTTTTTTACAAACACTCATAATCCCCCTACAATATGTCAGTAGAAATAAGGGTAATACCAAAAGACAAGAAATCGCTTAGAAAGTTCGTGCAGTTTGGCACCGACTTCTATAAAGGAAACGACTATTTCGTGCCGCCGTTGCTGATGGACGACGTCAACACGCTGTCGCCCGACAAAAACCCGGCGTTCGACTTCTGCGACGCAGAATATTTCATGGCTTTCCGCGACGGCAAACCCGTGGGACGCATCGTGGCAATCATCCACAAACTCTCCAACGAACAGCGCGGCAAGAAGGAAATGCGCTTCGGATTCGTCGAGTTTATCGACGACGAGGAGGTGAGCCGCGCGCTCTTCGACGCTGCCATCAAATGGGGCAAGGAGCGCGGCATGACATCGATCATCGGCCCGCTCGGATTCTCCGACATGGACTATGAGGGAATGCTTGTAGAGGGTTTCGAGGAGGTGTCGACAATGGCAACCATCTACAACTACCCCTACTACCCCAAGCACCTGGAGCGCATGGGCTTCGAGAAGCGCGCCGACTGGGTGGAGTTTTCGATGACCGTGCCCGACGCCATCCCGGAGAAGCACCAGCGCATCGCGGAAATCGTGAAGAAGAAATACGGCCTGCAGATTGTGAAATACAAGAGCGCGAAGAAGGCTGTCGAGGAAATTGGACGGCCGCTCTTCGAACTGGTCAACGAGGCATACGCCGACCTCTTTGAGTTCACCCAACTCACCGACCGCCAGATTGACCACTACGTGAAATACTACATCCGCATGCTCCGCCTCGACCTGCTCACCGTGATCAAGGACGCCGAGGGCAACCTCATCGGCATCGGCGTGGCTCTGCCGTCGCTCTCCCGCGCGCTGCAGAAGGCCCACGGACGGATGTTCCCCTTCGGCTGGTGGCACCTGATGCGCGCCATGTACTTCAACATCACCGACACCGTCGACCTGCTCTTGGTGGCGATTAAGCCTGAATACCAGAGCAAGGGCGTCAATGCGCTGCTCTTCACCGACTTGATTCCGTACTTCCAGAAGTTCAAGTTCAAATATGCCGAAAGCAACCCCGAACTCGAACTCAACACGAAGGTGCAGTCGCAGTGGCAATACTTCGAAACGCGCCAGCACAAGCGCCGCCGCGCTTTCGGAAAGGAAATCTGAAAACAAATACTATAATATATAAAACTTACCAACCGTTATGTCAACAGAAAAAAGAGTCAACGACGGACACAACCCAAACCTGCCTAAACTCGAAGATTTCAGAGTGGGCATCGTTGTTGCCGAATGGAACAGCGACATCACCGAAGCGCTTCTCAAAGGCGCGCTCGACGTGTTCCACGCTGAAGGCTACACCTTCGACAACATCGTCATTACGCATGTACCTGGCACCGTGGAACTCACCTACGGCGCTGCCTGCATGATGAACTGGCGCTATTTGAATGCGATCATCGTTTTCGGCTGCGTAATCCGCGGCGGTACACCGCATTTCGACTATGTGTGCGAAAGCGTGACCCACGGCATTGCCCAACTCAACGCCCGCGCCAAAGTGCCTGTTGTGTTTGGAGTGCTCACCACCGACAATGAGCAGCAAGCCATCGACCGTGCCGGCGGCGCGCTCGGCAACAAGGGCTCGGAGGCCGCCGAAGTGGCAATCAAGATGGCCGCCTTCACCCGCAATTTGAGGGGTTAAACGAATAACCGCCCCCAAGGACACAAAAAAACGCCAACCCGATGGGTTGGCGTTTTTCGTATCGTCTTTCGGCAACGATTTTACTTTGTGTTGACGCGACGCTCTTTGATACGTGCCTTCTTACCAGTGAGGTTGCGGAGGTAGTACAACTTAGCGCGGCGAACTTTACCGAACTTGTTGACTGTGATGCTGTCGATAAACGGCGATTCAATAGGGAAGATACGCTCTACACCGATATTGTCGCTGATCTTGCGCACTGTGAAACGTTTCTTTGAGCCTTCGCCAGAGATGCGGATTACTACGCCGCGGTACTGCTGGATACGCTCTTTGTTACCTTCTTTAATGCGGTAAGCCACTGTAATAGTGTCGCCCGGTCCGAACTCCGGATGCTGTTTGCCGGTTGCAAATGCTTCTTCGGCAACTTTAATCAAATCCATTTTATTGAGAATTAATTAGTTAATAATTGTCGCAATATTCACAAGCCACTTGTCTTGCCAGAGATTACGAAAAGCGGTGCAAAGTTACGCCATTTTTTCGTAACTCGCAACACTGCTGACAAATAAAATTCTCTCTCTCGCAGAAATCGCGCTCCGACGGGACGCTCACCCACGCCGGCTTACCCATCAACGTGCTGCGGGACGCTCTCTCCTCGCTGCCCGACACATCAACGCACTGCCCCACCTCCGAGGCTCTCCCACGCCGGCTGACCCATCAACGCCACCATCATCATCGCCATCGCCAGAAGCCTCGTAGAGGCGATATGTCTATAGCCCCATGGCTTTAGCCTGGGGTTGGGGCTGTCTATAAAAAAAATGCGTGCTGTAAGTACGCCACCGCACCATCTACGGCATCTTTGCCCCTGTAGCGCCACTTACAGGGCGCATGTCGTTGATTATCAGCCAACCCCAGGCTGAAGCCTGGGGCTATCAATACGGCGTCCCTACGGGACGCGCACCCACACTGGCAGCATTACTTACCAGCGAGTTTCTTGAAAAATTTGCGGATTTTTTCCTTCACAGTGGGGTGCCAACTGTGGGCGCAGTAGTGGATGGCATAACTGCGCGGGGTCACCTCGTGCTTGTTGCCGGCGAAAGTCTCCGACGGGTAGATGTGGATGCGGCCAGGCAACTGCTGGTCGATGTCCTTGTAGATGAAGCCGCGCTTCTCTGCCACGCGGGCGTAGATGTAGGGCGAGAGCACATCGGTCATCAGCGTGCCGTCGGGCTTGAGGAAATGCTTGTCGGCATACCAGTCGAGCACTTCCTTGACAAACGGGCATCCCGCCTCGGCGCCCATCACCGCCGCCTGTATCTGGATGCCCTCGATGAAGGCATCGTCGGTGCGGTGGCCGTCGGCGTCGAGATGCGCCATCGTGCCAGCGCGCTCCACCTGTGTGGGGTGATACTCCATGCTCGAGAAAAACGAGTTGTCGAGGAAGCAGTCAAACTTTTTCAGCAGCATTACGTCGGAGTCGAGATAGATGCCGCCCTCGGTGTAGAGGGCATACATGCGGATATAG
>CAVAOU010000260.1:0-3334 GCA_963590085.1 Senegalimassilia sp.
GTGAATGCGATGGCACCGCTGACTGATGGATAGAAGAATGAGCGGCTGTTCTTTGGAAGAGTAGAGTTCCAGTCGTTACGGCCGGTAACTGTCAAGAACACTGTGTTGCGCCAGTCGGCACGAAGTTCGCCGTATACACCGAGGAGGCGTGTGCGGGTTGTGGCGTTCTTGAATTTCTTGTTGTCGCTGGTTGCGTTCTCATAACTGTAAAGGTTTTCAACACCGAAGTTCCATGCCATCAGGTATGTGCGGTTGCTGCGCATATACTCTGTTGTTGTACCGAGCATGAGGTTGACGTTGAAGTCGCCGAACTGCTTGTTGAAGTTGGTCATCAAGTTGGTTGAGAGGAAGCGGTATCTGAGAGTGTTGTCGCTCATCATACCGTTTTCCCATACTTGCTTAACAGCGCCGCCAGGAGCATAGCGTGTAGAGTTCTGGGTAGTGTAGGAGTCAACACCCATGCGGTAGTTGATCCACCACCAGTCGGTCACGTCGGCCTTCACGTTGAAGTTACCAGTGAAACGCTCTGTCTTGTCGGTAAACTTGTTCTTGTTCACAATCCAGTAAGGGTTGTCGGTCTCGTCCCATGGGTCGAGGTTGTTGCCAAACTGGCGGTAGCGTGTACCGTCGTCAGCAAGATAGTGCTTCATGTCGTTGCTTGGAGCCCAAGTGTAAACACCGTAGAGGGCACCTGTACCGCTTGATCCGTAGAGAGCCGCACCAGTAAGGGTCTTGGTTGTGCGGGCATCGCTATAGGCTGCGTTGGCACCGAAGGTAAACATCTTGTATTTTTGCTCGCCGTTGAAGCGGAATGTTGTCTTGGTATAGCCTGTGGTTGGAACGATACCGTCTTGGTCGTAGTATGAACCAGAGAGGTAGAACTTGCTGTTCTTCGTACCGCCGGCAACACTCAAGTTGGTATCCCATACACCGCCGTTCTGGAAGAAGTCGCCGATGTTGTCGTAGTATTGAGTGTCGGAGGTGTACTTCTCGCCCCATGAAGAATATGAGTTCAAGTCCTTGTAGACTGTACCGGTGTAGTTGCCGGCTTCATCATATTCGTCGTCCATGTAGCCGCGTTTGTACTGGCTCTGGGTCTTAGGCAGAGATTTTGCCCAAGAAGTCATGTATTTTGCATTGAGGTTGACCTCAACTGAGCCTTCCTTACCTTGTTTTGTAGTGATGATCACAACACCGTTGGCTGCACGTGAGCCGTAGAGCGCTGATGCTGCCGGACCCTTAAGCACACTCATGCTCTCGATGTCCTCAGGGTTGATATCCATCACACGGTTGCTCGATGTGGTGGCTGAACTCATCATACCGTCGAAGGCTGAGTTGCCGACAACTGATGTAGAGTTATCGTAGGTCACGCCGTCAACGACGAAGAGAGGCTGGTTGTCCATACTCTCTGATCCTGATGTACCGCCACGGAGGATGATTTGTGAGCCTGCGCCGGCTGCACCTGATGATTGAGTGATGTTGACACCGGCAATCTTACCTGCCAAGGAGTTGATTGCGTTGGTGCTCTTGTTCTTCATAAGTTCGTCGGCCTTGATGTCGTCGATGGCATAGCCGAGGGCCTTCTTGTCGCGCTTGATACCGAGAGCGGTTACAACCACTTCGTCAAGGTTTTGTGTTGTGCTTTTTAACGTTACAGTGTAGTTCTTCGCTACTCCCACTGCCACTTCTTGCGTCTTCGAACCCACATAGGATACTGTCAACACCTGTCCAGGCTTTGCCTGCAAATGGAATTTACCGTCGGCATCGGTTGCAACACCGCGGTTTGTGCCTTTGACCGTTACAATTGCCCCAATTATAGGCTCGCCATTGGAATCATAAACTGTTCCTGAAACCTCACTGCCTTGAGTCTGGGCAAATGCCGTACCCGACCCCATCGGTATGAAAGGGGTGGCTCCCGCCAGTGATAGTGCCACGAACACTGCACTTAATTTTTTCATAAGCAAATTTTTATATTAGGTTATTTTCCCGCACTTCTGCGAGGTGTTTTATTTTTAATTTAGGGTTTTTACAGGGTTCTTACGTTTTGCCTTTGATTTCTAAGACCTTTTCAAAAAAAATGATTCTCTCGTCAATCAGCAATGCAAATTGAATGAAAATTTTTCTAATATGCAAATAAATTTTAAGATTTTTTTCGCAAACAATCACAATCTTTTATTCAAATTGATATAATTGTTTAAAACAAACAACCTTACACGACCGCCTTTCGCTGCTATTTTTCCGACATTGGCAACAATTTCTACGACTAATCAGCCACAAGCGGAAGGACTATAAAAAAAAGACGCAGGGCAATGCCTAAGGTTGTCGGCATTGCCCTGCGTTGATGTTCACTATAATTTACACTCTATTGGATATGCTTTAGATAATCTTCTCGAGATCCTTGGTGTTGGCTGCCACCTGCTCGTCGGTTACCTGATAGTTGGCGAGGTCGCCGGCGAGATACTGGTCGTAGGCCGACATGTCGATAAGTCCGTGGCCCGAGAGGTTGAACAGAATCACCTTGCTCTCGCCTGCCTCCTTGGCTTTCTTCGCCTCGCGGATGGCCGCTGCGATGGCGTGCGACGACTCAGGCGCAGGGATGATGCCTTCGGAGCGGGCAAACAGGGTCGCTGCGGCGAAGGTCTCGAGTTGAGGGATGTCGACTGCCTCCATGAGGTTGTCTTCCTTCAACTGGCTCACCACCGATCCGGCGCCGTGGTAGCGGAGACCGCCGGCGTGGATGTTGGCTGGAGCGAAGTTGTGGCCGAGGGTGAGCATCGGGATGAGAGGTGTGTAGCCCGCCTCGTCACCGAAGTCATACTGGAACACGCCGCGCGTGAGTTTCGGGCACGATTCGGGCTCGGCGGCAATGAAGCGGGTGTTGCGCTCGCCGCTGAAGTTGTGGCGCATGAACGGGAACGAGATGCCGCTGAAGTTGCTGCCGCCGCCGAAACAGCCGATGATGACGTCTGGGTACTCCCCTGCCATTGCCATCTGCTTCTCTGCCTCGAGGCCGATGACGGTCTGGTGGAGCGCTACGTGGTTGAGGACGGAGCCAAGCACGTATTTGCAGTTAGGCGTCGACATGGCGAGTTCTACGGCCTCAGAGATGGCTGTGCCGAGTGAGCCTTGATATGTAGGGTTGTCTGTAATAATCTTGCGGCCGGCCTTGGTCGACATACTCGGAGAGGCTATCACCTCGGCGCCGTAGGTCTCCATGATGGAGCGGCGGTAAGGCTTCTGGTGGTACGACACCTTCACCATATACACCGCCAGTTCAAGTCCGAAATGCTTGGCAGCGAGCGACAGTGCAGCGCCCCATTGTCCGGCACCGGTC
>CAVAOU010000261.1:0-3326 GCA_963590085.1 Senegalimassilia sp.
GGGTTATAGGTCACGCCGAGGTCGGCAGCGAAGCCGTTGCCTGCTACGCCCACTTTTTCGCCAAACTTGATATTGTCGATTTCCCCGTTTTCCTTGTAGTTGAAGTTGAGAAGCGGAGTGGAGAAGAGTTCGCCGGTCTCGTAGACGGTCCAACTCTCCTGGCTCATGGCAACGTGGATGTTGTGGACCTTGGCATCGGCATAGCCTATGCCGGCAAGGTATTTGATTTTGGCGCCGATGCGCACTTTCTCGCTAAGTTGATGGGAGTGGCCGAGGGCGAGTTCGGCATACTCGGTGGTGCGCACGCGGGTGCCGTTGATGTCGTAGGTCGTGGCATTGCCGTCGTCCTGCCCCACCTTGGCAAACTTAAACAAGTCGTAAGGGAGGCTTACCGATGTCGACGACTTTGCGTTGATGCTGATGGTGTTGAATCCGCCGAGAGCCTTGAAGCCCACCGACAGGATGTTTATGCCGGCATTCGCCTCCATGTAGTTGCTGCTTTTCAGGCCGCCGAGGAAATCGTCGCTGCTCACCAGTTCGTTGAGACCGGTAACCGTTTCAAAGCCCCTCTTGAACACGAAGTTGCCCACACCCACATTGCCGTTGAGGCCCACCGTGATGCCGCCGATGCCCGGAACGGTAACGTAGTCGAACTCAGGCGCAAAGGCTGGGTTGAGTTCGTTGCGCGTAGGGATGTTGTCGGAAAAGTAACTGTTGCGCGATGTCTGCGCCATCGCTGTCGAACTGATGGCCACTGCCACGAGTCCTGCTATGCATTTTGCTTTCATAAGATTGTAGTCAAGTTACTGTTTGATAGTTATTCCGTTAGGCAACAACGCCTTGAGTTCAATCAGAACATATTGCGTAGGCTTGAGTATCGCCGAGGCGTCGTTGGTGTCGCCCTCCACGATGAATTCGATTGTGTCGAGCCAGCCGAGTGCGCCCTCCGTCTTTTCAGCAAACGAGAGGTCGCTGTACTGCGGCGTCGAGCCGTCGGTGCTCGCATTGAAATGGACCTTGCCGGTGTAGTCGAGGAAATTCTCCATCGTGTTGCCCTCCTCATCGCGCGGGATTATCGTTACGGTGATGTCGAACGGGAGCGTGGAGTGGAGATTTGCGGTAACACCCAGTTTAATGTCCTTCAACGACTTGGATATGTTTTTCATATCCTTTCCCACGCCCGTGATTGAGTCGCGGTAGACGAAGTGGGAATTCGCGCCGAAGTCAAACGGCAGATAGGCGTCGTAGCCGATTGTGGTGGAATATGACCGCCCCAGATGGAGACTGTGGGTCTTTGTGCGGTCGACCGAAACGTCGGACGACAGTTCGATTTTCGACGGCACCTTCTTCACCACGTTGCCAAGACTCGGCACAAGCACCTTCGTGTAGCCGTCTTCAGAATAAGTGTCCGAGTTGGAGAGCAACAGGTAGGTGTGGACGTTGCCCTTGGTTGCCTCGTTGATGTGGATAGTGGCTTCCGCCTTGCCGTCCATATAGATTTCGTTCTTGTCGATGCCGCGGAGAGTGAGGTCGGCATTGAAAGGCACGCCGATGAGATTGGCGATGTCAAACTTCAGGCACATGTTGTTGAGGTTTATCTCCGTCGACTCGTCGTTGAGCATATCGGGAATCTTGCCGAGCGAAACCACCTCCGGTTGAATCACTATGTTGGGGTTGAAAATGCCGGTCACGTTGTCGATATTCACGTCGGGCACATCAAATGTGAGCGACATCGACAGGTCGTTGAGGTCGGCGCTGGTCACGTTGGTTGCCGTGCCTTCAAACGTGCCCGAGCAGACTACGCTTTCAGCAATGTGCATCTTGTGGTTGCTTATCGACGGCAAGTTCTGATAGCCGCTGACAGGCAGACTTATAGCCATCTCGCCGTTGGCGTCGAAAGCCTGGTTGATGGTCAGAGTGTTGGTGGAATAGTCCATGCCGCTGATGCCCTCGTTGAAGTTGATGAGGTCAGGAAATTTCATCTTGAAATTCTTGGCGTGGGCGTTGCTTATCTTGCTTTTTGCCCCCCCAGTCAAGCGCAAGTGCATCACGGTGTTCATCGTGTAGAACCCCACGGTGTAGAGTTGCTCCACTTCTTCGGGCAACTCCTGCGTGGCGTCGATGTGCAGCGTGGCGTTGACATCTGCCGAGATGGGGAGCGTCGGGATGGTGCCCGAGAATGTAGGCACGTCGATGTCGTGGGTCACAGGATCGGTGCTCATACCCTTGATTGTAACTTTCTCGATAGGATTGATGTCGAGCGTCGTGTTGCCTTCGAAGGTGATAGCGTAGACGCCGTTGTCGTCAATCTTGAGGTTCGACGTTGTTTCAATTAGTCGTGATAGGCGTAGTGTGTCGGTAACACCGATGGGGACTGACATGCTGCCGCCGAGGGTCATGTCTTTGCTGATGTCCGACAGGTCAAAGTCTTTGTCGCAGGAAGAAGCAGTTAAAAGTAAACCGAAGCATGCTACAACTGTCACACTTCCGTGGATTAGTTTGTGCAAGGTTTTCATAATAATCCGAATTTTGCAATTATCGTTGTTGTTGGCAACAAAATTAATGGTTATTACGAAAATTTCAAACTTTCTGCGCGGCAAAAATGAACAATTGTTACGACAATTTAACCATACCCCACCCTACACATTAAAGGGAACGGCAACGCATGGTGGCCGATAGCATAAATTTCTGTAAATTTGCAACTGTAGATGACTTGAAGAAACAAGATTTCGCTATGGAACAGTTTACGGTAACTATCCTTGGATGCGGGTCGGCAAAGCCTACACCCCGCCACAACCCCAGCGCACAGTTGGTGTGCGTGGGCAACAAGTCGTTTCTCATCGACTGCGGTGAGGGCACGCAGACGCAACTGATGCGCGCCCGCTGCAAGTTCAACCATCTGCGCCACATCTTCATCTCGCATCTCCACGGCGACCATTGCTACGGCCTTCCTGGACTGCTATCGACCATGGGTCTGACCGGGCTCGACGGCGAAACGGTAATCCACTTGCCGGAGGAGGGTGTGAGTCTGTTCAAGCCGCTACTCGACTATTCGGCGCACGACCTCAAGGTGCGTTTCGAGCCGTATGCCCACGGCAGCAATGTGATCTACGAAGACCGTTCGCTCACAGTGTCGACAGTGCCGCTCGTGCACCGCTTGCCGTGCGTGGGATTCATCTTCCGCGAGAAGCCCAAGGTGCGCCATCTCGACCCTGCGGCCATCCAGCGATGGCAAGTGCCCGTGTGCCGCCGCAACAACATCAAAGCAGGCGACGACTATGTAACGCCGGAGGGCATTGTGGTGCCCAATGCGGAACTAACCACCG
>CAVAOU010000262.1:0-3326 GCA_963590085.1 Senegalimassilia sp.
GCATGTGGCTGTGGTGCGGAGGGTACGGAAACACAAAGCAGGAAGTCCTGAATGAGGACTCCCTGCTTTGTGTTTTGTTTTGAGGATATAAAATATGTTCTTCTGAACCTTATTTCTTGAGACGGTTTCCGTAGCGGCTCATGAACTTGTCCACGCGACCTGCTGTGTCGACCAACTTCTGCTTGCCAGTGAAGAATGGGTGAGAAGAACTTGTGATTTCGAGTTTTACAAGCGGATAAGTAACGCCGTCGATGTCGATAGTTTCCTTTGCAGCGACAGTCGAGCGAGTGATGAATGTCTCGCCGTTCGACATATCTTTGAAAACAACTTCGCGGTAGTTGGATGGATGAATGTCTTTTTTCATTTCTATATCTTTTTAATTATTACAAAGTTACGCGCCGCTGGTAAAAGGCGACTTCTGTAATGGCGTGCAAATTTACGACTAATTTTTCAACCGACAAACAATTTGCGAAGTTTTTTCAACGCAACGTGCGCATTATTAATAGCATAAGGGGAGGCGATGCACTCGGCGTCGCTTCCCCTTATGGCTGTTTGAGTGATTATGTCGTTACTTTTTCGCGTCGATTTCCTTCAGGAGTTCGTCGACGGCGGCTTTCAACTGCGCGTCGTAGCCCTTCACTGCATCTTCTGGAGTGTTGAGCACGTAGATGTCAGGCTCGAGTTGCGAGTTCTCGAGGTAGTTGCCCTCAGCGGTGCGGTAGCCGATTATCGGCGTGCCGAAGATGAGCGACGAGTCCTGCAGACGTTCCCACGACACACTCGTCATTGTGCCCGGCACTGGTGCGCCGACGAGTTTGCCGAGATGCATGTGCTTGTAGACCCATGGAGTGCCGTGCGCGTTGGAGTAGTTGGCTTCGCCCTGCACCATGATCGACGGCTTGTTCCAGCGACGGCTTGGCATGTCGCATGCCTCGCGTCCGCGGTACACCTGGGTGAGGTATTTCTCACCGCTGAATAGGATTTCGATGTCCTCGTGCAGGCGGCCGCCGCCGTTGAAGCGGGTGTCGATCACGATGCCGTCTTTCTTGTAATATTTGCCGAGCACATCGGAGTAGACGGTGCGGTAACTCTCGTCGTTCATCGACTCGAGGTGAACGTAGCCCAGACGGCCGTTCGACCAGCGGTCAACGTCTTCAGCGCGCTGCTTAACCCAACGCTTGTAGAGCAAATCATTGTATTCGCTTGACGAAATAGGCTTCACCACTTCGTCCCAGCGTGTGCCGCCGTCGTTGAGCGACACGAGAATCTTCTCGCCAGAAAGACCGTTGAGGAGAGAGTAGAAGTCGGTGTTTTCGCCGATTTCCTCGCCATTGATTTTCTCGATGATTGTGCCTTTCTTCACCTTCGATGTGGCTCTGTCAAACGGGCCGCCGGTGAGCACCTCGTCAACCTTCATGCCCTTACCCTCGTAGGTGAGGTCGTAGAAGAGGCCGAGGTTGGCAGTGGCGTCGCCTTTCGCTGCCGGACGGTAGCGGCCGCCGGTGTGCGACACGTTGAGTTCGCCGAGCATCTCGCTGAGCAGTTCTGCAAAGTCAGCATTGTTGTTGATGTGAGGCAAGAACTTGCGGTAGGCGGCGGTCATCATCGGCCAGTCCACGCCGTGCATGTTTGTGTTGTAGAAGTGGCGCGCCTCCTGGCGGCAAACGTGGTCGAACATGTACTCACGTTCTTTAGCAAGATCCATCTTCATCACAGCCGTATAGTTGATCTTCTCCAACTTGTCGGATGCCGTGGTGATTTTCTGCATTGTGCGGCTGCCGAGCACATAGATGCATTTGCCGTCCTTCTGTATGTCGAACGAAGCGGCGGAAGTGTCGAGTTTCTTCAGGCACTGTGTGCTCTTCTTGCGTAGGTCGAGTTTCCACAGGTCGTAGCCCTCCTCGAAGGCAGAGAGATAGTAGAGGTTATCGCCGTCGGCATCGATGATGGCGTCGGAGATTTCCGACGAGTTTGGCGTTATGCGCACGATGCGATCCTGAAGGCCGTCGAGTTCAACGTTGATGTTTTTCTTGTCGTCCTTCTTCTCGTCTTTCTTGTCGGTCTTCTTTTTCTTGTCGTTTTTCTTCGCGGCCTCAGCCTTTTCGGCATTCTTCTTCTGCTCTTTCTCGAGGTCCTTCAGCAAGGCGTAGTCCTCTTTGTTGAGGCGATACTTGTCGTAGGCGTCCTTGTTCATAAACACGAGCATCACGTCGTTGAGCGAGCCCCACGAAGCGTGGCTACGCATGCCGTAGCGGTCGGTGATGAAGAGCACGGCGTTGCCGTCGAGCACCCATCGCGGCTGCTGGCTGAAATAGCCGCTGCCGGTGATGTTGACCGGTGCGGCACTACCGTCGGCCTTCACGATAGCCACGTCGGAATAAGGGTCGTGGCCGTTGCCGATAATCTCGAGGGCAAACCATTTGCCGTCGGGCGACCATGAGTAGTTGAATCCGCCCATAAACCACTGTGAGCCGTCGGTAACTTGGCGCACTGCCTTCGTTGCCACGTTGATGACCTTCAGGCGGCACTCGTCCTCGATAAATGCCACTTCCTTGCCGTCGGGCGAGAATTTCGGCGACTGGCGGTCGGCGAGGGTGTCGGCGATAAGCGGCTGCTCGTCGATGAGCGTAGCGTTAGGGAAATTCTGGTCGTCGCTGCGCTTGATTTTTGCCGTGTAGATGCCCCAATGGCCGTTGCGCTCGCTGGCATATACAAGAGAGCGGTTGTCGGCGCCGAAATCAACGTCGGCTTCGCCTTCAACGGTGCTGGTTATCTGTTTGGTGGTGCCGAACTCGGTTGAGGTGACAAACACGTTGCCTCTGACTGTCAACGCCACTTGCTTGCCGTCGGGCGACACGCTTGCCGATGTCGCTCCGCTGGTAAACGTGAGTTTCGTTGGCAGCGACTCGTCGTCGCGCACCACATCGATATTGACAATCGCCGGTTGTCCGCCTTGGCGCTGCGTGTAGATGGCGCCGTCGTAGGTGTAGCACATCAAGCCGTTGTCCGCCACGCTGAGGAAGCGCACCGGATGGGTGGCAAACTGTGTGAGTTGCTTCGCCGAGGATGGCTGCGAGAGAGGCATCGAGTAGACGTTCATCGAGCCACCGTTGCGCTCGCTGAGGAAGTAGACCGTAGCGCCGTCGGCCGACAGTACTGGGCTGATGTCCTCGCCGCCGCGGTTGGTGAGGTTGGTGTGCTTGCCGCTGCGGGTGTCGTAACTCCAGATGTCGCGGGTCACCGACGAGGTGTGGTGCTTGCGCCATACGTCCTCATAGCCCTTGCGGTCCTGGTAGACAAACATGCTTCCGTCTTTGGCAAACGAG
>CAVAOU010000263.1:0-3323 GCA_963590085.1 Senegalimassilia sp.
GTTTCTACCAGACCCAATTGGAAAAATATTGGGATCTGTCAGCCTTCCCCTACGAATTCATCGGTATCGCTCCTGCTCCTATCCTGGGCAACTCTGTCATGACCGGCTTTGCCGTGACAGACCGACAACTGAAAATCAAGCAAAGCCTCCACACGCAGTCGGCAACCGACGGCGTGGTAGCCCCTACATCGGCTGACGAGTATCTTGTGGCGCAGATGCAGCGGCAACACAATGCTGACGACGCAACAAAGACCGACGACATCGACATGATTACAGGCAAGACTATCGGCTCAGGTGGCGACTCACCGACGAAGGCCGTGCCCCTGCCATTCCACCGCCTGTCGTCGAAGGTGCGTTTCGGCATTTACACAACAATGCCAGTCGTGGAAACACAGAGCGTCAAAATCAAGGACGTAACCTTTAAAGTATTGTCTGCCAATGCGGAAGGCTTCACAACCTCCACCGGCAACTATTCCGTTGACTTCACCAAGAGCGGTTTGAGCAGCGTGGTTGACGGCGAATTTGGAGACAAGACCTACCAGTCGGGCTACAACCAACTTCTGTCGTTCTCCGGACCATCAGAAGAATTTACCAGCGCTTATCTGGAAAAACACGAATGGCAATCGAAAAACGATGTAAACGCTTACTATTTCGAATGTAAGGACGGACTGTTGCAAGTGCCGCAAAGCGGCGTCAAACTGTATGTGTCCTTCACATTGGAGCCACTCAGCGGAGAGCCTTACACCGTTACCGACTATCCGCTGACAATAACCGACTCTGAAGGCAATGTGGTGGAGGAATACACCTGGCGCCCCAACTGCCTATATACATACTACATAGTGGTGAACCGACTGTTCTCCTACGACATATCCTTTACAGCAACCGTTTCCGACTGGGAAGACGTTGATGGTCATACAACTACCGACTTGGAAGAATAAACCTAAAATAGAGAAAAATATAAAAATCATATAACAATGAAGAAGTATCTCACTCCACTTAGTTTAGCCACGGCACTCGTGATTACATCGTGCGCTAAAGACGACGTCTTCGCTCCAAAGAACGATGAAGACAAGTCAGCCATTGAGTTTTCGATGACAGACAACAACACAGCCAAATCAGTCAACGGCCAGTCGCGTGCAGGATTTTCCGCCACCACCGGCATCGTGATGCGTATGGCTGCAACTAATGCCGCCGACGGAACACAGACAAAGTACACCCGCACAATGGCTACTGCCGAGACCGGCACAAACTATTCTACTCTTAGTTTTAGCGACGGCGGTACAAACACCCGCTATTGGGACGACGCCTACGGCCGCAACACTCTGCTCTCTATCTATGCAGTGGCTGTGCCCGACAAAACTGGCGTAATCGCTGCCGACGCGCTCAAGGGCGACAACACCTGGAGCGATGTTAGCGACAACACACTCTCGTGGACAGTGGCTACCGACCAGACAAGTGAGGTGATTTCAAACAACGACCTCGTTTACAGCAACAATATCCAGCCAACATTCACCGAATACAATCAAAAGAACGGTGTCTACAAATACAATTTCACATCGTCGACTTATCCAGCCTTCGACGGCACCGACTTCAGCACTCTGACCGAAGGCCAGATGAAGTTCCGCCTCAAGGACGAAACCGTTACCGACGGTCCTGGCAAGTTTGACAAGGGTAACCTTAACTTCGTTCACGCATTGAGCCGTATCACATTGAATGTGGTTCTCGGCGAAGGATTTACCGGCACAAACACCGTATCGAACGTCAAGATGATTGCAATGCCTCAGACTGGTACTTTCGACATCGAGCAGGGCACATTCTCCGGCACATCGACAAGCGACATCAACATGGCTACTCTCACAGCCAACAGCAAATACATTGGTCAGGTGCTTCCGGGCTACGTGTTCAACACAGCCACCGACACCAACGTGCTTCAGTTTGAAGTGGCAGGCAACCTCTACTACGTTACCCAAGGTAGCATCTTCACTGCACTCAACACAACTGACAACGCGTCAAAACTGAAGTTCACAACAGGTGGTGCCGGTATCGAGATGCAGCAGGGTCAGAACTACATCCTCACCGTTACTGTCAACAAGACCAAGATTGACAAGATTACAGCGACATTGGCCGACTGGACAAACCTCAGCGGTGAATTTGAGAGAAACAACGCATACCTTTCGTTCTCGTTCAGCGACTACGGAGGCACTGCTTCGAGCAACTTCTCACTCTACCGTTCGGCTTCAGCCTATACCAACTATGTAGTGGGCGAGCCTTACGAGAAGCACTACGACTGGACTAAGGGATACGTTGGAAACATCGCAACCCTCACTGCTCCTGCATCTGGCAGCTCAGTTTGGCAAACCAACTGGCTGTGGGACGACAACAAGACATTCTACCACTTCCGTATGGTCGGCACCGACGGCACTTCTACACGAACCATCAACACTGACGCCGACGGTAAGGAATACTTCGACATTGCAACCGGCACAGACCACGGCAACTATCGTTGGGGCGCTCCGATGATCAACGGAAAGACTCTCAGTTACGACCTCACTAACGGTTTCGACTATAGCGCAACCGACCACCACATCAGCCACGCCATCGGCGCAACCAACGATGTGCTCCACTTCACTGAGGTCAACATGTTGAGCCACATCAAGGTATATGTGAAGACAACCACTGGCGACAACAAGGTGAGACTCTACGACGGAGTACACATGACAAAGGTTTCGTTGACCCACATCTACACCAACGGTAAGGTTTATATGGGCAACGGCTTGGTAGCGACTTCAGGCTCACGCGCAACCAGCGCCATCGCAATGACAGCGCCTACCAGCGCAGCCGAATATGCAATCGACGGCAGTTTCGACTACTATGTAGTGCCTCAGGCTTTGGTCGACGGCAGCACATACGTAGGCTTGACCATCCAGACACCAGACAACAACATCTACTACGTAGTAGAGAAGTTGAGCACCATCCTGGCGTCAAGCGTAACCAACGGCACAAACGTGTCAATCGGTCAGTCGGTAGGTCAGGCAATCACCTACTGGTATCCAAACTGCTGCTACACTTACACAGTAACGTTGTCTAAGGCAGGCATCGACAAGTTTACCGCAACACTCGTGCCTTACACAGAAATTACAGGCGAAAATACCGATATAACAATCGAAGACTAATCGTATGTACATGACGATAAAATTCAAATGGATGGCTATGGCATCACTCGTGGCGTTGGCGTCATGCAGTGATGACACAGCCGTGCCATCGTCGGTCGGCGACGACTACAATGCCATTGCCCTGACCATGGGCATTGACAACAGTCTCGG
>CAVAOU010000264.1:0-3287 GCA_963590085.1 Senegalimassilia sp.
CCCCCGACCCTCTGCTTGTAAGGCAGATGCTCTGAACCAGCTGAGCTAAACACCCATTCGTTTCCGAAAGCGTTGCAAAGGTACGGCTTTTTTCTGAACCTGCAAATTTTTCACGGCTTTTTTTCAAAAAAAATTACATTTCACTCAAAATTCATACCTATTCAATGCCTCAATCGACAAATATGCGGCAAATATATGGCAACAACTATAGTCTACAAATGATATATATCACATTCTTCACCCCGACCGCAATATTTACCAATATTTTGCTTATAGCAACCTATTTTTTAAAATTCAATTTTTTGGCACAAAAGTACTAATATGGGCACAACGACCAGCAAAGGCGTGAGCCTCATAGAGGCGAAATGTCTCTAACCCCATGGCTTTAGCCTGGGGATGGGCTGGCTCTCTTGTTTTTTGCGTGCTGTAAGTACGCCACCGCAATAGCAAAAGCCAAAACATTTACAGGAATCTTCTGCTTTGATTGCGAGGAATTTATTAACTTAGCGGAAAATTGAAGATATGACCGACTACAGAAAATACTGGATAATCAAGGACGGCAAGGCTTGCGGACCGATGCCGCGCGAGGCTCTCACCGGGATGAGCGCCAACACGAAGGTGTGGCGGCAAGGGCTGCCGCAGTGGATTCCGGCAGCGCAACTGCCCGAAGTGGCGGATTTGATTGCTCAGCCGCAACAACCGCAACCATATTTCCAGCAACAGCCGCCGACGGCTCCACAACAACCTGCGCCGGAAGTGCAAGCGCCGGCTCCGGAAGCGCCGCGGGTGGCTCAGGTGCCGTATGTTGCGCCACGGACGCATCTCACGGCCGCCATCATCATCGCCGCGGTGATTTTCGTGCTGTTTTTCTTCTTCCTTAGTCCGTTCGAAATTCTGACCAGTCCGTCGTTCTACATCCTTCTGCTCTCCTCCCTGCTCAGCATCCGCTCCGCGCTCATTGCCCGCCGCCTGTGGCTCAGCCAGATGGAGGAAGAAGCGAAAAAGCGCAACGACCGCACGATTGAATGGATTACAATCAACATCGTGTTGGCCATCACGCTTTTCCCGTTCCACGTGGTCTGCGTACTGTTTTTCTGATCAGTACTTCAGCCAGCGGAGCATATCCTTGAACGAGGGTTTCTTGCCGTACATCAAGATGCCCACGCGATAGATGCGCGCCGACAGGTAGACAAATGCCAGCGCCGTGCCGTAGAGCAGCGCCACCGACAGGAGTTCCTGCCACAGCGGCACGCCGAAAGGTATGCGCATCATCATCACGTTCGACGAGGTGAAGGGGATAAACGAGCACCACATTGCCAACGGTCCGTTGGGGTTGGTCGAACTGTAGAAGCCTGCATAGAAGGCGAATAGCATCAGAATCATCACCGGCATCATAAACTGCTGGGTGTCCTGCGAGTCGTTGACGGCGGCGCCACAGGCTGCAAGCAGCGAAGCGTAGAGCAAGTAGCCGCCAACAAAGTAGAGGATAAACAGCACCCCGATTTCCATCAGCGGCAGGTGGGCAATCAACGTGAGCAACTTGGTCGCCACGTCGGCATCAGCCATCGGCGGCGCTGCCACGGCGGCCGACATCACAGCGGGGTCGGACGCGAACATCGCCACTCCGGTAACCGCTCCGCCAATGCCCACAATCACCGCTACCAGCACGCCCCAGATGAGCATCTGCGTGATGCCTACCAGACCCACGCCGATAATCTTGCCGAGCAGGAGTTGGAAGGGCTTCACCGACGACACCATAAGTTCGACAATGCGGTTGGCCTTTTCCTCCGACACGCTCTGCATCACCATCGCGCCATAGCCTATCACAAACATATAGATAAGCATCGTGAGCACCATTCCCACTACGCTGAGCGCATCGCTCATCGACTCGCGCTCGCCCTCGTCGGTCCAGCGCACGGTTGCCACCTCAACGGATTTCTGCATGTCGTCGACAATGCTCTTGAGTTCGGGAATGTTGTAGTGCTCGGCTTTCTGCCGTTGCACCACCTCGGTCAGCGCGTCGTTGACCTGCGAGGTGAGTTCTTCGGGCACTTCCTCACGCGAATAGATGGCGGCCGCATTGGGGTCGTCGACGAGGTTGCCAGTAATCATCACCACTGCCGACACGTCGGTTGAGTCGGAGCGCAGCGCCGGGGTCATCTTTTCCGTAGGCACAAAGAGGTATTTGTCATTACTCTTCAGCGCGCTGGCATAGAGCCCGGTGTTGTCGATCACCGCCACGGTCTTGCGGCCGCTGTCGGAAATCAGCGACAGGCCGAGCGGCACAAACACCAGCGCCGCCATCAGCACGGGCATCAGGAGGGTGAGGATGATAAACGATTTTTTCTTCACGCGGGTGGCATATTCCCGTTGCACTATCAGCCACAACTTACTGTTCATCGGTCTTTTGTTTTTCGGGGTTATCACTGCTTCCCACCACACGGAGGAAGATGTCGTTCATCGACGGTAACTGCTCGGCAAACGAGCGTATCTCCACCTGCTGCGACAGTGCCGCCACAAGGTCGGAATTCGTCACGCCGTCGGCCTTGGCGAGCGTATAGTTGACGCTGTCGCCTGCCTGGCGGGTCGCCACGATGCGGTAGATGTCGGGACGGTCGGCGAGCATGCCGCCGGCCTCCGCCTCGAGGCTATACACGCCGCTGCGCCACTGCGAGCGCACGTCGCCCACCGCGCCGCTGAGCACCACCCGCGAGTGGTTGATGAGGGCGATGTCGTCGCAAATCTCCTCCACCGAACTCATATTGTGGGTGGAAAAGATGATGGTGTGACCCTTGTCGCGGAGTTCGAGTATCTCCTTCTTGAGGAGTTCGGCGTTCACGGGGTCGAAGCCTGAGAATGGCTCGTCGAAAATCAGCAACTCAGGCTCGTGGAGCACGGTGATTACAAACTGCACCTTCTGCTGCATGCCCTTGGAGAGTTCCTCGAGTTTCTTGTTCCACCACGGATTGATGTCAAACTTGTCAAACCATTGGCGCAACCGCTTGTTGGCGGTAGCCTTGTCGAGCCCCTTGAGCCGGGCAAGGTAGAGGGCCTGCTCGCCCACCTTCATCTTCTTGTAGAGTCCGCGCTCTTCGGGCAGATAGCCTATGCGCACAAGGTCGGCGTCGGTCATGCCACGACCGCCCAACAGCACCTCGCCTTCGTCGGGCATGGTGATGCGGTTGATGATGCGTATCAGCGTGGTCTTGCCCGCGCCGTTAGGTCCGAGCAGGCCGAAGATGCGCCCAGGCTTCACCGTGATGTCCACGCCGTCGAGGGCTGTGTGC
>CAVAOU010000265.1:0-3254 GCA_963590085.1 Senegalimassilia sp.
GACCAACTCCTCGCCGAGGTGCGCGAGTCGGGCTATTCGCGCATGCCGGTCTATGTGGAGAATCAGGACAACATCAAGGGCATAATCTACGCCAAGGACCTCCTGCCGTTTATCGGCAAGAAGGACAGCGCCTTCAAGTGGCAATCGCTTCTGCGCGACGCCTTCTTCGTGCCTGAAAACCGAATGATCGACGACATCCTCGACGACTTCCAGAAGAAGAAGATGCACATGGCCATTGTGGTCGACGAGTACGGCGGCACGCAGGGTCTCGTAACCCTCGAGGACGTGCTCGAGGAGATTGTGGGCGAAATCAACGACGAGTACGACGACGACGAGACCACCTACAAGCGCCTTGCCCAGGACATCTACGAATTTGAGGGCAAGACCCAACTCAACGACTTCTACCGCATCACCGGACTCGACGACGACGAGTTTGCCGACGTCGATGAGGATGCCGAAACCATAGCCGGACTCCTGCTCAACATCAAGCAGGACTTCCCGAAAGAAAACGAACTGATTGAGTACGGCCGCTGCCGCTTCCGCGTCATGGCTGTGGACCGTCACCGCATCGAAAAGGTGAAGGTGAAGATACTCCCTAAAAACGACACTACGAAGGAATGAGAATCCACCGCAGCACAGTAGGCGATGTGGAAATCGCCGAGGTTGAGATCCCCGACATTGCCGACGTCGACGCCCACAGCGACGATTTCGGCATGCACCGCTTCACCGAAGGGGTGCGCTCTGCCCAGCGCCGCTCAGAGATTATCGTTACCCGTCTGCTTGTCCACGAACTCTTCGGCGACGATGCTGTGCTCTGCCACGAGCCTTCGGGCGCCCCGTTTGTGGAGCGCGGAGGGCAGCGCGTGGACATGGCGTTCAGCCTGTCGCACTGCCGCGGTTGGGTGGTGATGGCATGGTCCGAAGCCGACAGCCGTGTGGGCGTCGACGTCGAACTGGTCGACCCGCGCGTGGCGCGCGTAAAGGAGCGTGTGCTCAATGCCGACGAACTCCGCTTTGTGGGCTCGTCGCTTTGGAAAGCCACCGTGGCGTGGACCGCCAAGGAGGCGCTGTTCAAGTGCATCGAAGAGGAGGGTGTCGACTTCCAGCGCGACCTCAGCCTCGACCTCCACTCTCTGCTCGACGGCGCTCCCAAGTCGCGCTACTTCGCCGAGGCTTATTCGCGCCGCTACGACATGCACACCTTCGCCTCAGGAAACAGAATTTTAACAGTTACATCAAGTAAACAATGAAGATAAGCAACATCCTTATGCTTGCCGCGGCAATGGCGGCAGGCGTCAATGCCGCCGATGCCTGCACCAACCTCATCGCAGGCAAAAACGCTACTACCGACGGCTCTACACTGGTGACCTACAATGCCGACTCCTATGTGCTCTACGGCGAACTCTACCACACCGAGGCTGCCGACCATGTCAAAGGGGAGATGCTCGACATCACCGAGTGGGACACCTACAAGCATCTCGGACAGATTGAGCAGGTGGCTCACACCTACGCCACCGTGGGCAACATGAATGAGCACCAACTCACCATCACGGAGACCACCTTCGAGGCGCGCCCCGAACTGATGGACACCACTGCCGTGATGGACTACGGGTCGCTTATCTACGTGACGCTCCAGCGCGCCCGCACCGCCCGCGAAGCCATCAAGGTGATGACCTCCCTGGTGGAGCGCTACGGCTACTACAGCGGCGGCGAGTCGTTTTCCATCGGCGACCCCAACGAGGTGTGGGTGCTCGAGATGGTGTCGAAGGGCATGGTGGAGAAAGGCGCCGTGTGGGTTGCCGTGCGCATCCCCGACGACTGCATCAGCGGCCACGCCAACCAGTCGCGCATTCGCCAGATTCCGTTTGCCGACAAGCAGAACTGCATGTATTCTAAGGATGTTGTGAAGTTTGCCCGCCGCATGGGCTGGTTTAAGGGCAAGGACCAAGACTTCAGTTTCTCCGACACCTACGCCGTGGCCGACTATCTGGCTTACCGCGGATGCGACGGCCGCGTGTGGGCTTACTTCAACCGCTTTGCCAGCGGCATGGACAAGTACCTGCCGTTCATCATGGAGATGAAGGGCGAGGCGATGCCGCTCTACGTGAAGCCCGACAAGAAACTCAGCGTGCGCGACATGCAGGAGATGATGCGCGACCACTTCGACGGCACTCCGATGGACATGCGCAAAGAGCCGGGCGCCGGCGACTGGGATTCGCCTGTGCGCTACGCTCCTCTGATCTGGACACGCGACTCTGTGGAGTATTTCCACGAGCGTCCTATAGCCACCCAGCAGACCGGCTTCACCCTCGTGGCGCAGATGCGCTCGTGGCTGCCCGATGCCATCGGCGGCATCCTGTGGTTTGGCGTCGACGACTCGTCGCTGAGTGTCTACAACCCGATGTACTGCTGCCTCACCCGTGTGCCGGAATGCTTCCGCAAGGGCAACGGCGACCTTTGCACGTTCTCTTGGACATCGGCTTTCTGGATCAACAACTGGGTAGCAAATCAGGTCTACACCCGCTATTCGCAGATGTATCCCGACTTGCGCAAGGTGCAGAACGAGATTGAGGACTCCTATGCCAACGCTATGGACAGCGTGGAGCGCCGTGCCGCTTCGCTCTATGCCCAGTCGCCTGCCTCAGCCGTGGAGATGCTCACCGCCTACAGCGACAGTTGCGCCATGGCAGCCACCGCGCGCTACAAGCAACTCGGTGAATACCTCCTCGTGAAATATATGGACGGACGCTGCAAAAAGGAGAAGGACGGCAAATTCCTCCGCTCGGCGGAAGGCTATCCTGCAAGTCCTGCAAGCCCGGGCTACAACGACGACTACTATCGCCGCATCGTGGACGCCGACAGCCTGCGCATGAGAGTAAGGAAATAACCCTTATTTCTTGAGTTTGCGCCTAAGGTTGCGGACAAAGAATCCCGCGTGGCGCAGAAGGGTAGGAAGGGTGCCGTAGTACTGGCACATGATGTGGTAGCGCTCCTTGAGCGATGCCTTGTGGTTTTTGTCGGTGAGTCCGTCGGCGAGATAATCTATGAGCGTTGTGCCTGTATAGGCGCAGCGCTTCGCTTTTTTCAGGCAGCGCAGACACCACTCGTAGTCGGCGGAAAAGCGGTAGCGGAGGTCGTAGGGCTCAGCCAGTTCGCGGCGCACCACAAACGCCTGGTGGCACACGAGCATGCCGTGCTTGAAACTGTCGAACGTGAGGCGCTCGGGCGCCGAGAGATGGCGCATGGCAATGAAC
>CAVAOU010000266.1:0-3217 GCA_963590085.1 Senegalimassilia sp.
GTATACCCCATGACTATTTTAGAAATTTTGCCCTGCTTGAGTTCGTATTGCTTTGAAAGTCTAGTCAACTCGACCGCATAATCTTTGGCTAAATCCAACGTTATGCCATCATCGACGATTATCACTTCAACGTCTTTGCCGAATTGACTTGATAACGATTGGCTTAGTTTATCGGCTACATCTTGGCTCGTTTTAATATTTTGGAATTGCTTTGAAATCCTCGACTCCGAAATCCGTTCAGCAATCCCGCTCAACAAACGCTTCGCCCCCGTTCCTGTATAATTGTTCGAAATCGACAAACCGACAAACTTGCCGTTGTCCTTCACCCAGTACGGCAGCGACTGCGCCGAGGCGATGCGCTCCTTGTTGGCGCTCCACCAGTCGCAAAACTCGTCGTTCGGCTGCGTCACCATGTTCGGACTCTCGCCCACCTCTTCGCCCCTGGCGATGGCCGCCTGCGTCCTGTCGAACTCGTCATCGTCCATCAGTATCGGCACGCAGTAGCATCGGCACTGAGGATGCCAGCCTTTGAAAACGAAAGTCTTCGGGTATGTGCCCCGCTTGCCCGTTTCGCCGCGCTTGCAGGAAAGGTCGTCGCAGATGTCGGCCGACGGATGATTGTCCGACATGATTTCCATATTTTGTGCCTTTTTGTTGAATTTGGCATAGCTATTTAAGCGGAATTTAGTATCTTCGCATAAAATAACAACGAAAATTTTATGATTTACAAATTCCACTTAATATCAGATGAAGCTCCTGATTTCAAAATGGAGATTTTAATCGATTCCGATGATACATTTTTGAATCTTCGCAATGCAATCCTAGACGCAGTTGGATACGACAACTCTCAGATGGACTCATTTGTCATCTGTGATGAAGATTGGAATAAAGAAAAGGAAGTCACACTAACCGATATGGGAAGCGACAGCGATGAAGACGTCTGGCTAATGGACGAGACTCACATTTCCGACTTGATTGAAGACGAAGGCCAACGAATGATGTTCGTTTTCGACTATCTCACAAATCGTGCATTCTTTATGGAAATGAGAGAAGAAATCTTTTCAAAAGACATCGACAAACCGCAATGCTCGTTTGTCGGCATCCCACCGGCAGAAGGCGTCAACATGAACGATTTCGAAGACCAATTGGCGAAAGCCGCTGCCTCGACCAGCACATCAGATGATTTAGACGCAGATTTCTACGGCTCGGATGAATTCAACGAAGACGAATTCGACGCTGACGGCTACGGATACGAATAGACGATTCTTTTCGTAAATTTTCAAATATAATAGAGTCGCTTGTATTGGGGGCATCACTTTCGGGTTTGCCTAAAGTTCCTGCAAGCAACTCTATTTTTAATGAGTTGCAATAGCCGTGTCCAATCCGTTTCATATGACTCATTTGCTCTATTGAATAAGTTTTATTATCTTTGTCTACATATAACTCCTGTTCAGGTGGATATTGGTCGGAATTGGGCCGGCCCAGAAGTGACTCCTGTTCAGGAGTTATTGTTTTACTACAACAAGCGACACATGTATTTGGCTGCAAATTTGCATTATCTACCCCCTCCTATCCACTAATTACTGAAATGATTGCTATTGATATTAATTTTTAAGCTATATTTGTAACAACATTTAGAAAAGTCGACATCTTATGATTATAATTGGCATCGCCGGAGGTACTGGCTCAGGCAAAACTACTGTAGTAAAAAAGATAGTGGAATCTCTTCCGATTGGCGAGGTTGCAGTCCTTCCTCAGGACTCTTATTACAAAGATTCAAGCCATATTCCGATGGAAGAACGTCAAAAAATCAATTTTGACGAGCCAGCTGCTTTTGACTGGGAGCTGTTAATCAATCAACTTTCTGAACTAAAAAGCGGCAAGGGCATTGAAGTTCCAACATATTCCTATTTGACCTGTACTCGTCAACCCGAAACAGTACCAATGAAGCCAAGAGATGTCGTTATCGTTGAGGGCATTCTCGTGTTTAGCGACAAGCGTCTCCGCGACATGATGGACATCAAAGTCTTTGTTGATGCCGATGCCGATGACAGACTCATTCGTGTGATTAATCGTGACTGCATTGAGCGCGGACGCACCCCAGAACTCGTTGTAGAGCGCTATGAGCGCGTGCTTAAGCCAATGCACAACAAGTATATTGAGCCAGCAAAGAAATATGCAGATTTAATTATTCCTCAAGGAGGAAACAACTTGGTGGCAATCACCCTTTTGAAAGAATATATCGAAGGTCGTATAAATGCCCACAAAGGTTAGTAGTATGTCTACAATAAAATTACCACACGTCATAACAGATAGACTAACTGAAATCAAAAGCCATTCCATAAAGAAAGCGAAGGCTGAAATGGAATTGCAATTGACTCATAGCGAAGGGCCAATGGTTCTGCGCACAGACAATCTTGTGAAAAAATATCGGCAGCGAACGGTTGTAAACCATGTTTCAATCAATGTGAAACAAGGTGAAATTGTTGGGCTTCTTGGTCCAAACGGAGCTGGAAAGACAACAACTTTCTATATGACAACCGGACTTATTACTCCTTATGAAGGCCACATTTACCTAAATGATGTCGACATTACCAAATTTCCCGTATACAAACGGGCTAAATATGGTGTAGGTTACCTTGCTCAAGAGGCGTCTGTGTTTCGGAAATTAAGCGTGGAAAACAACATCAGAGCCGTGCTTGAAATGACAAATACGTCCAAAGAATATCAAGCTGAGAAGCTGGAAAGTCTGATTTCAGAATTTCGTCTCCAGAAAGTTCGCAAAAACTTAGGAAACCAATTGTCGGGAGGTGAACGACGAAGGACTGAAATTGCAAGATGCCTTGCCATCAACCCTAAATTCATAATGCTCGATGAGCCATTCGCTGGAGTCGATCCTATTGCGGTAGAAGACATTCAATATATTGTATACAAGCTCAAGGAAAAAAATATCGGCATTCTAATCACCGACCACAATGCGCCTGAAACATTGAGCATCACAGACCGAGCCTATTTGCTCTTTGAGGGAAAAATTCTCTTCCAAGGCACGTCAGAAGAACTGGCTAACAATCAGATAGTCAAAGAAAAGTATCTGGGCCGCAACTTTATATTCCGCAGAAAGAAATTTGATTAAAATAACACTATATGAATAAATTTGTTTCATCATTATTAGGAGCCTTTACAGGAACTTGGATTGCGTTTTTTGTATTTGGCATAT
>CAVAOU010000267.1:0-3215 GCA_963590085.1 Senegalimassilia sp.
GATGTGATAGCGAATGACGTCCATCCAAGGCTTAACCGTGTCATGGTACTGGATTGCTTTTTCACGCTCGTTCTCAATCTTGTTGGCTGCCTTACGGGCATTTACCATATTGGCAACCTCGTCTTTGATGACGAACATATGTTTTGCAATCTTCTTGATTGTTTCTTTTTCCTGCTCAGCCAAACCATCGTCGTTTCCTTCGAAGATTGTCTTGATCTTCATCACATTGTCAAGAAGCAACGACTGATAACGGGTTGCGACTGGGATAATGTGGTTAATTGCCAAGTCACCGAGCACGCGTGCTTCGATTTGCAATTTCTTGGTGTACATCTCCCACTTCACCTCATTGCGAGCCTCAAGTTCAACTTCTGTGAACACGCCTGTATTCTTAAACAACTCGATGCTCTCTGGTTTGAGATATGCGTCAAAAATGCGTGGCACGCTCGATTCGCAGTCAAGGCCACGACGTGCTGCCTCTTCTTTCCATTCGTCGCTATATCCGTTGCCGTCGAAATGGATTGCCTGGTTTTCGCGGAAGAGTTTCTTCGACTCCTCAAGGATTGCATGCTCCTTGATTTCGCCTGCGGCAATTCGTGCGTCAACGGCAATTTTAAACTTGGTGAGTTGCTCTGCCACGGCTGCATTGATAGCGGTCATTGCAGATGCACAGTTGGCAGAAGAACCGATTGCACGGAACTCAAAACGGTTACCCGTAAATGCGAATGGCGATGTACGGTTACGGTCTGTATTGTCGACGAGCAATTCTGGAATCTGAGAAACATTCTTCAAAGTAAGGCCTTCTTTGCCTGAGAATGCGAAATCGTCATCCTCTGTATCGCTAATCAAACGGTTGATTACATCAGAAATCTGAGCACCGAGGAACATAGAGATGATTGCTGGCGGTGCCTCGTTGGCGCCAAGACGGTGTTCATTGGTTGCCGACGAGATTGAAGCCTTAAGCAATGCGTTGTGACGTTGAACAGCAGCCATTACGTTGGCAAGGAACGCGATAAATTGAAGGTTGTCTTTCGGTGTCTTGCCTGGGCTGAACAACATTGCGCCAGTGTCGGTTCCAAGGCTCCAGTTGTTGTGCTTACCAGAACCATTAACTCCAGCAAATGGTTTTTCGTGAAGAAGAACCTCAAAGTTGTGACGGTGTGCAACCTCTGTCATCAACGACATCAAAAGCAAGTTGTGGTCGTTGGCAAGGTTTGTCTCCTCAAATACCGGAGCCAACTCGAACTGGTTAGGTGCAACCTCGTTGTGGCGAGTCTTTGCTGGGATGCCCAGACGGTGGCACTCAATTTCAAGATCGAGCATGAACGCCTCAACTCGAGAAGGGATTGAACCAAAATAGTGGTCCTCAAGTTGCTGGTTCTTGGCGCTTTCGTGACCCATCAAAGTACGGCCAGTCATCACCAAGTCTGGACGGGCTGCATAAAGAGCCTTGTCAACGAGGAAGTACTCTTGTTCCCATCCGAGGTATGAAATAACGTGTTTAACGTTTTCGTCGAAATAACGAGCCACTGCTGTTCCGGCTTTGTCAACGCTATTGAGCGCGCGAAGAAGCGGAGTCTTGTAGTCGAGCGACTCACCTGTGTATGCAATAAAGATTGTCGGGATACACAATGTATGGTCAATGATAAAAGCAGGCGAAGAAATGTCCCATGCAGAATATCCGCGAGCCTCGAATGTGTTACGGATACCACCGTTCGGGAAACTTGACGCATCAGGCTCCTGTTGCACGAGCAACTTGCCGGTGAACTCTTCAACCACGCCGCCTTTGCCGTCGTGCTCGATAAATCCGTCATGCTTCTCTGCTGTACCGTCGGTCAACGGAGCAAACCAGTGAGAATAGTGACGAGCACCATGATCCATTGCCCACTGTTTCATGCCGGCAGCAACTTGGTCAGCAAGTTTGCGGCTCAATGATTCCTTGTTGTCAATAGCATACACAAGAGCATCGTAAGTGTTCTTGTCAAGATATTTGTACATCTGCGCACGGTTGAATACATATTCACCATAGTATTCACTCGGACGCTCGCTTGGGATAGCCACTGGCACCGCTTTGCGGCCATAGGCTTCTTCTACCACTTTAAATCTTAATGTTGACATAACAATTTTGTTGTTGTATAGTTATCTTTTTTACCTGTTTTCAAAAATGTTTTGCCTTTATGGGGCAAAGTTACCGCTTTTCCGTCAAACTTGCACTTTCCCTTCAAAGGAAAATTCTGCCGGACCGCTCAAATACACATGGCCATCACTCTCGCGCCACTCGACCTCAAGTTGTCCGCCGAGCAAATCGAGCACAGCATGACGTCCGCAATGTCCAGTCAATGCACCGGCCACCACTGAAGCGCAAGCCCCCGTGCCACATGCCATTGTTTCGCCGCTACCTCTCTCCCACACACGCATCTTCAGATGGTCTGCAGTCAGGGCTTCAACAAATTCAATATTGGCTCTGTCAGGAAAAATCGGATTCAGCTCCAATTCTCTACCAAGCCCATGCACATCGGCATCTGCGAGATTGCAAAAAACAACGCCGTGAGGATTACCCATCGACACGGCAGTAAGTGAGACCTCACATCTACTTGTTGTTATTTTGATATCTTTTATTGATTCGGATTTGACAGGGATGAGCGAGGCTTCAAGTGTTGGGCAGCCCATGTCAACCGTCACGCTCTCAACGATTTCATTTTTCACATGCAAATCCAAGCGTTTGATGCCCGACAATGTTTCCAGCAATACAGAATGCTTCGTTGTAAGCCCTTTTTCAAAGACATATTTTCCGACACAACGCGCAGCATTGCCACACATCTTACCTTCCGACCCATCAGCATTAAACATCCGCATACGGAAATCCGCCTCTTTAGATGGCATTATAAGCACCAGACCATCAGCGCCAACCCCCTTGTGACGATCGCTTAATCGCACAGAAAGTTCTTGAGGATTGGATGGACACGACTTCGTGCAATCGACATATATGTAGTCATTGCCTGCGCCATGCATCTTCGTAAAGGTCAATTCGCTCATTTTGTCATTCTTTTTTTGTTTTGACAGCACAAAGGTAAGCAGAATATCATTATTGCCAAAATTTTTTCATCATTTTTTAATTTTTTATTTCGTTTTGCTACATTTTTCACATAAAACTTAAAATTTGTCACTAATTACACTCTTTTTCATTCCAATCAAAATAAATGTGCACGGATATATTT
>CAVAOU010000268.1:0-2333 GCA_963590085.1 Senegalimassilia sp.
GTTGCAACGGAGAGTCGTACTCGTCTATCAGAATGGCAACTTGTTGCCCAGTCTGCTCACAAGCAGTCTCAATGATGGCATCAAATCGGTTGGCGAGAGAGTCTTGCGGGTCGGCATCTATCTGATATTGCTTTTCATACTTCTTGAAAGCCTTGTTCAGATAAGCGGTCAAATCAGCGGCAGTAGCGCCGCCACGGCTCATGTCTAACCTAATAACAGGCCGTTTCACCCACTCCTTCTCCAAGTTCATAATCTTAAGGCCCTCAAAAAGTTCTTTCTTGCCTTCGAAATATGCCTGGAGCGTGTCTACAAGTATCGACTTGCCGAAACGTCGCGGGCGGCTCAAGTAATTAAACTTATTTCCACAGTTGGCAAGTTTCCATACCAAGTCGGACTTGTCAACATAAAAGAGGCCTCGCTTTCTTATCTCGGAAAACGACTGTATGCCTACCGGCAATCTTCTGGCATTCATTCCTGACATCATATTCTCTGCCTTTTACGGTTTTACGAGTGTAAATATACGACTTTTATCCGAAACCTCCGACTTCTTTATATATTTTACTAAAGAGGGATTGAAAAAACACGGGCGGTGTTCGCAAGAATTTTTGCAATTTGATTAATTTTGCGGATATTCTAAATATCGCACAAACCGCATGTACCGAAAACTATTGTTTTTATCGTTACTTTTAGCCTCATCCACAACAATGATGGCTATCCCTGCATGGAACAAACCCATTACACTATCACAACCCGACGGAAGCACAATTGAGATAGTGCGCCACGGCGATGAGAACTTCCACTACACCACCCTCTCAGACGGCGACCTGATTGCCAAGGGCACTGACGGCTTTTACTACTATGCCGAGGTGTCGGGCAGCAGAATCCAACCGACCGTCTACAAGGTCGGCGACAAAGTACCGGCACAAAAGCGCTTGAAGTCTGCCTCCGCCACAACCGCCATCGAAGGCCTGCGCCGCTCTGCTCTGCAACGCCGCTCTGTGAGCGCCCGGCAAGCGAAGCCACGTGCCAATGTGATGGACCAACGGCACGGACTTGTGATACTTGTGGAATTCAACGACATGAAGATGAAGCGCACCCAGGAGGACTACATAAACATGCTCAACCAGGAAGGCTATTCCGACGATAAAGCAACTGGCAGTGCGCGCGACTATTTCCACGACACCTCCTACGGCAAATACAACCCAACGTTCGACGTCTATGGCCCGTATACAGTGGAATACGGCTATCAATACTACGGCCGCAACAATTCAAACGGCGACGACAGCCACGCCACCGACCTTGTGGTCGAGGCCTGCCGACTGGCATCGCGGGATACCGACCTGTCGGTCTACGACTATGACGGCGACGGATATATCGACGATGTGTATGTGTTCTATGCCGGCGAGGGAGAGGCAAACAGCGAAAACGACGATGCAATATGGCCCCACCGCTGGTATGTGGTGCCCGACGAGAACTTCGACGGCGACCCCGATGTTGGCGGCGTGAAAGTCTACGGCTACGCCTGCAGCAACGAAATTTGCAAAAGCAACAGCAAGTATATCGGCACCGACATCGAAGGCGTCGGCACATTCCTCCACGAGTTCGGTCATGTGCTCGGCTTCAGCGACCACTACAGCACCAACGATAACAACAACGTGCTCGACCCTGGATTCTACGACGTCATGGCCTCTGGCTCCTACCTCAACTACGGCCGCACTCCCGTTGCTTACAACACCTACGAACGGATGTACCAAGGATGGCTCACTCCCGTACAACTCCATCCAAGTTTTGAGGGAGACAACATAACATTGGGGACAATCGACAGTGGCGAAGCACTCCTGCTCACCGCCGACGGCTCGACACACAATATGGACGGCATTGAGCCCTCCCCTGCCACCTACTATTTGCTCGAATGCCGCAATGCCGAAGGCTGGGACTACTATTCCGGCTACAATGGGCGCTATGGCGAACAGGGCGACTGCGGATTGCTGATTACCAAAATACAATACGACTCGCTGAAGTGGGCAGAAAACACAGTCAATGCCAACGGCGCTGAGATGGGCATCACCTACGTGTGCAACTCTGTGCAGAAATCATCGATCTACACATATTATCCGATGTTCCCCGGCCGCAAGGTGCAGACATCCGTTTCGTTCGGCTCCTACACCATCAAGAAGGTTCAGCGCGATGCCACTACGGGTGCAGTTACATTCACCATCTCCGACAGCAATGGCAAATCGAAAGTAGCTGACACCGAGGCCGAAACAGCCAAAGCCATTGCCAGCAAAGGCTACATCAGGATTGAAGGAGAGCCTAGGCGCACCACGATTTAC
>CAVAOU010000268.1:2343-3211 GCA_963590085.1 Senegalimassilia sp.
CTACAATGCAACAGGGCAACTCGTATACCAGGGCTCCAGCCGGCAAATAGCAGTCAGGGCTGGCGTCTACATCGTGGACACCGGAGAACAGAGGCAGAAAGTGCTGGTTTATTAGAAATTATAATCACATCATACTATAAAAACGAAATAAGAATGGAATTAATCGACGGTAAGAAGATTGCAGACGCAGTGAAAAGCGAAATCGCTGCGGAAGTGGCGGAAATGGTTGCCGCGGGCAAGAAGCGTCCGCATCTGGCAGCAATTCTTGTTGGCCACGATGGCGGCAGCGAAACCTACGTGGCACACAAGGTCAAGGCGTGCGAACAATGCGGATTTGAATCGACACTCATCCGCTACGAGGCCGACGTGACCGAGGACGAATTGCTCAGCGCGATTGCTCGGCTCAACGCCGACGAGACGGTCGACGGATTTATCGTGCAACTCCCGTTGCCCAAGCACATCGACGAGCAGAAAATCATCGAAGCCATTGACTATCGCAAGGACGTGGACGGCTTCCACCCCATCAACGTAGGCCGCCTCTCCATAGGCCTGCCGTGCTTCCTTTCAGCCACACCGCAAGGCATCCTCGAACTGCTGCGCCGCTACAATGTGCCCACCAAGGGAGCAAACTGCGTGGTGCTCGGCCGCAGCAACATCGTAGGCAAGCCAGTCGCTTCACTGATGATGCAGAAAGCCGTACCGGGCGACGCCACAGTGACGGTGTGCCATAGCCGCACACGCGACATCAAGCAATACACCCTCCAGGCCGACATCATCATCGCAGCACTCGGACAGCCGGGATTTCTCACCGCCGACATGGTTAAAGACGGCGTGACAGTCATCGACGTGGGCACCACTCGTGTACCGT
>CAVAOU010000269.1:0-3189 GCA_963590085.1 Senegalimassilia sp.
GGTGATTAGAAGTCGAGTTTTGCTTTTTCCTTGGCAGGGTTTCTGTACATAACCTTGCCTTCGATATACTCCTGTGTGGCGATAAGTACAGGTTTCGGCAACTTCTCGTAGTAACGGGAGATTTCAATCTGCTCTCTGTTCTCGGAAACTTCTTCGAGGTTGTCGTTGAGAGTAGCGAATTCCTGAAGTTTTTTCTCCAGGTCTTTCTTCATCTCTACGGCAATCTGATTGGCACGTTTGGCGATGATGCAAACTGTTTCATACACGTTTCCTGTGTCCTGCGAAAGTTTGATCACATCGCGAGTTACCGTATTAAGCGGCGCATTCGATCTCTTGTAGTCCATTATCTATATAGTATTTTTAAATTTATTTTTTTCGTTCTATTTGTTCAAAAAGCGGTCCGCAATCTTGAAGATGTTGTCGGCTTCGCTGCGGTATTTGCTGTCGGGGTAGTCGTTGATAAACGAGTAGTACTCATCGACAACCTCGCGGTAGCGGTCGGCTTTCTTTTCAGCCACGCTCTGGTAGGCTTCTTGGAACTTCGCCTTCAGCACAATCATCTGCAGTTGTTCGCGGTGCTTGGTGTAGGGGTAGTTCTTAAACGCGTTGTTGGCTACGATTATGGCACTCTCGTAGTTGTTGCCGAGGTAGTTGCCGAGGTTGTAGTAGAGTTGGGCGTTGTCGATTTCTTTCTGCACGAGTTTGTCCTGGAGCTCGAAGATTGCTGATTGGGCAATCGACTTTTTGTCGCTCTCAGGATAGTAGTCGAGGAATTTCTGCAACTCGTCAATGGCCTTGTAGGTGTTGGTTTGATCCAACTGTGGCTCTGGCGAGTCGAGGTAGTAGCCGTAGCCTGAATAGAAGCGCGCCAACTCGGCATATTTGCCTTTAGGGTAGTGGGCGCAGTAGGTCTGGAAGTAGGTGCTGGCCGAAGAATAGTCCTTGTTTTCGTAGTGGCTCAAGCCCAACAGGTAGAGCGATTCTTCTGCCTTGTCGGTGCCTTTCAAAACCTTCACCACATCTTCCAGCAGAGTCGATGCTTGAACATATCGGCGGTCTTCAAAAGCCTTCTTGGCGTACTCGTATTTATAGTTTACATCGGAACTTTTAAGCACCTTGTTGTACTCGCCGCAGCTTGCCAATGTGATTGCCAAAAGCGCTGATAATATTATGGATTTTCGCATTACTCTGAACTATATGTTTTTACCAGAATGCAAAATTAGTCTTTTCTTCCCGTACAAACAAGCGTTTAGCGGCTTAATTTGAGTTAATTGGTGTAGTTGTCTACGAATTGTTTGAAATCATTGATGAAAACCTTCGGTTGCCAACATTCCGAGGCGGAAAAGTAACAGTTTTGGGGATGTAGCAAAATGCTATAAAACATATAAAATAATCCCGATTTTTCTTGACGGGTTCAGAAATTATTCACTACATTTGCTATGTGTTAATGACATTTTACCAAATACCATATATTAATACCAAAAACTATGAATGTAGAAAAAATTCTATCCGATCTCGAGGCGAAACATCCTGGTGAGAAGGAATATTTGCAGGCCGTCAAGGAGGTGCTCCTGAGCGTTAAGGACGTTTATGAGCAGCATCCTGAGTTTGAAAGCGCCAAGATCATTGAAAGAATGGTCGAGCCTGACCGCATCTTCACTTTCCGTGTCCTCTGGACCGACGACAAAGGCGAGGTGCAGACCAACATCGGCTATCGGGTTCAATTCAATAATGCTATCGGCCCGTACAAGGGCGGTATCCGTTTCCACGCTTCAGTAAACTTGTCTATCCTCAAGTTCCTTGGATTTGAGCAGACATTTAAAAACGCCTTGACAACGTTGCCTATGGGCGGCGGCAAGGGCGGTTCTGACTTCAGCCCGCGCGGCAAGTCTGACCGTGAAATCATGCGTTTCTGCCAGGCGTTTATCCTTGAGTTGTGGCGCAACCTCGGTCCTGACCGCGACGTGCCTGCCGGCGATATCGGCGTAGGCGGCCGCGAAGTGGGCTATATGTTTGGCATGTACAAGAAACTTGCGCAGGAGCACACCGGTACATTTACGGGCAAGGGACTCGACTTCGGCGGATCACGCATCCGTCCGGAGGCTACAGGCTTCGGCGCTCTCTATTTCGTGCAGAAGATGCTCCATCGCATGGGCGACGACATCAAGGGCAAGGTGGTTGCCATCAGCGGCTTCGGCAATGTGGCTTGGGGCGCTGCCTTGAAGGCTACCCAACTCGGCGCCAAGGTGGTTACGATTTCAGGTCCCGACGGATATGTCTACGACCCAGACGGCATCAGCGGCGAGAAGATTGACTATATGCTCGAACTCCGTGCCACGGGCAACGACGTGGTTGAGCCATACGTAGAGCGCTTCCCTGGCGCACAGTTCTTCGCTGGCAAGAAGCCTTGGGAACGCAAGGTTGACATCTGCTTGCCTTGCGCAACGCAGAACGAGGTGGACAAGGCCGATGCCGACATGATTGTTGCCAACGGCGTTGAAATCCTCGCTGAGGTTTCCAACATGGGTTGCACTCCAGAGGCTATCGACACGTTCATTGCAAGCAACACAGTCTATGCTCCTGGCAAGGCTGTCAACGCAGGCGGTGTGGCTACTTCAGGCCTGGAGATGAGCCAGAACGCAATGCACCTCACATGGACGGAGGACGAAGTAGACCAGAAGTTGCACCAGATCATGAGCGACATCCACGAGCAGTGCGTCAAGTACGGCACACAGCCCGACGGAAAGGTAAACTACATGAAGGGCGCAAACATCGCCGGCTTCATGAAGGTTGCCCACGCAATGATGGGTCAAGGTTATGTTTAGAGATTGATTTTCAATCTATATGATTTAAGTTAGAAGGGGTTGCATCAGTGATTGATGCAACCCCTTCGTTTTTCGTGTCGTTGTTGGCGGGTTAGTCAACGAATTCAAACTTCGATGCGTCGCGGGGCTTTGCTGCAGGCGACTCGTCGGGATAGCCCACGCCGATGGCGTAGAGCAGGGTGTAACCTTCGGGCAGGTTGAGGCGCTTCAAGTAGGGCGCCGCGTCGGCATTGTTCTTCATGAAGGCGATAGGTCCGCCGAGGCAGCATGTACCGAGACCCATCGACTGCGCCGCCAGAATCATGTTTTCGCCCATCAGGCCGCAGTCAATCTGCCCGCTGCCGTCGGACGGCGAGGCGATGAA
>CAVAOU010000270.1:0-3189 GCA_963590085.1 Senegalimassilia sp.
CCACGACACCGTGCGCGAGCGTCTCGCTCCGTATCTCAACGATGCGCAGAACGCCTGGGTGGCTGAAAAGACCAAGAAACTCGACCGTCAGTCGAAAGTGTTCAACTACTAAACCGCTCACGATATGGCATTGATTAAATCAGTAAGAGGGTTCACACCCAAAATCGGCAAGGACTGCTTCCTCGCCGAGAACGCCACCATCGTAGGCGAAGTGATAATGGGCGACGAGTGCAGCATCTGGTTCAACACCGTGCTCCGTGGCGATGTCAACACCATCACCATCGGCGACCGCGTCAACATCCAGGACGGATCGGTGCTCCACACGCTCTACCAGAAGTCGGTCATCGAAATCGGCAATGACGTGTCGATAGGCCACAACGTAACCATCCACGGCGCCAAGGTCAACGACTATGCCCTCATCGGCATGGGCAGCATCCTCCTCGACGGCGTCGAGGTGGGCGAAGGAGCCATCGTGGCTGCCGGCAGCGTAGTGTCGCCAGGCACCAAAGTCGGAGCCCACGAACTCTGGATGGGCGTGCCCGCACGCTTCAAGAAGATGGTCGACCCCGCCCAGGCCAAGGAGATGAACGTCAAGATAGCCCACAACTATCTGATGTACTCCAAATGGTACGACGAAGACAAATAATCCGAAAAAATATCTTATATTTGCAATCGGACAATCGGCAGATTGTATGCAAATACAATCAGTCGATATCCAGCCTCAGCTCACGCCGAGCCTTCTGTGGGGTAGAGACTCCACAGCAAGGAGGCCAGGGTGGGTAAAGAGGCTTGACATAATTAAGGCGTTTATCAACGCTGTGTTTAAGACACTCTGAAATCTTGCAACTCTCAGTATCTAAGTCTTGAACATAGTCAACGGTAGATGTCCAGGGAGTGATTATATCTCCATCGAAAACCTGTAAGCATCGGCTATGCCCTTTGGGCGTAGTTTGATGCTTCATACAGGTTTTGTTGTGGTGGCTATTTTCATATCGGCGTGGGCTCTGACGTTGTCTGTTCGACTTAGATAGGCAATGCAAGAGCCTCAGAGTGTGGAATGGACAACAGACGATTCCACGCTTTTTTATGTCTGTAATAAAAAACAGCCAAAATAAGCCACACATACTATGAACGATTCCGCGCTATACCTAAAGCACCACGACGAACTCTATCTGATCGACCTGTCGCTCACCATGTATTTCATGGCGGACGACCACTATACCCATGTTGCATATTTCACCGGAGCCAACTTTATGGTTCCGTTTGGACTTAGCCGCATTGAGCAACTCCTCTCAAGCATGGCTATGGAGTCGTTCAGACGCATCGGCCGCAAATACATCGTCAACCTTAACAGAATTCACAGCATCAGCACATCGAAATTGACGCTAACGCTGTTCACAAACACTGGCAAACTTGTGGCGCTCCGCCTGCCTAAGCCCGTGCTGCGCGAACTCATGGAATCGTTGCCCGACCACGAATAATCTCCTTTTTCCCCCGCTCCTCTCCTTGCGCCGAGGCTCAGAAGCGGCGGTTTTTGCAGGCAATATGAAAATTGGCGAAAAGAAACTATGCTTTCACGAAAAGCCGCCTTCGCGTTTGTTTTTCTTATCGACGCTTGACATAAATTTGTCATGCCGAAATGCACACATTGACACCATTAACAAAAACCTACGATGTCACACAAAAAATAATGCACACGGCTTACCATGTATCAACTAACAGTGATAGCAATGATAAAAAAGAAAGTTTTATTATTCCTTTTATTTGTTCTTGGAGGTGGACTGGCGTTCCCTGGCAAGGCGCATGATATTGCGATTAAGACCAACCTGCTCTATGGAGCGACTGCCACGCCGAATCTCGGTCTGGAAGTTGCGTTAGCCCCCAGATGGACGCTTGATGTTTCAAGCGGCTATAACCCCTGGACATTCTCCGACAACAAGAAATGGAAGCATTGGCTTGTCCAGCCGGAACTGCGCTACTGGCTTTGCGGAAAGTTGGGCGGACATTTCTTCGGATTCCACATCCACGGCGGACAGTTCAACATAGGCAATTTGAACACTGATTTCAAATTCTTGGGAACAGACTTCTCCAAATTGAAAGATTCGCGTTTCGACGGTTGGTTTGTCGGAGCAGGCGTGGCCTACGGCTATTCGTGGATGCTCGGCAAGCACTGGAGCCTTGAAGCCGAAATCGGTCTAGGCTATGCCTATTCCCGCTTCGACCAGTATCAATGCGTAACCTGCGGAAGCAAGTTGGAAAAAGATAAAGCGCACCACTATTTCGGGCCTACAAAAGCCGCAATCAATATTGTTTACGTGTTCTAAAAAGTAGCAGCGATGAAATACATACCTATTATAGCGACCCTTTTGATGGCCGGAGCGCATTCCGTTTACGGGCAAGCGATCTTGAGCGGCGACGCGTCGATAGCAAACGTAAGGATGGACAAGGTCGCCGACAAGATGTACGTATCCATGGACATCACCCCCGCCAACGGATGGAATGTGAAATCCAATCAGTCAATCATTCTGACGCCTGTCATCGAGACCAACGGCAACAGCCTTCAACTCCCGCAAGTGAAGATTCTGGGCAGGAATGCATACATCCGCAATTTGCGTGAGTCGGACGGCAAGGATTCCGACACTCACGCGTATAAAGCGTCTAAGACGCAGGTCGTCCATTATGAAACATCGGTAGCCTACGAAAAATGGATGGACAACTCCAATCTTGTCCTGAACGAGGATCTTTGCGGATGCTGTCGGACTCTGCTGTCCAGCGACAAAAACAATCTGCAACGCTCCAACGCGAACGATGTCGCATTCTCGCCTGTCTACGCCTATATCGTGCCCGAGAAAGAAGCAGAAAAGGCCCGCAGCGAGTCGGTGCAGGCATTTGTCACTTTCCCTGTATCTACAACGGATATTGACAACTCCTATCTCAACAATCGGAAGGAACTGCAAAAGTTAACGGATTTCTTCGCTCGGGTGAGCGAGGACAAGGATGTCACGATTACTGGGATGCAACTCAAAGGCTACGCCTCGCCTGAAGGTAAATACCAGGACAACGAGCGTCTTGCCAAAGGACGGGCAGAGGCTGTGGCGGATTATGTCAAAAATTTGTCTGGCAATGCGGTCTACACCATCACCACCAGCCACGAGGCGGAAAACTGGGATGGCTTGAAAGCATACATCA
>CAVAOU010000271.1:0-3187 GCA_963590085.1 Senegalimassilia sp.
GTTGTAGGTCGTTGTGCCGAGATAGCAGCATCCATAACCTTCCAATTCGGCAATAGTGCAGAATTGTTGGGCAAAGATTGTGGTGTCGAGCATTGCTGCTACGAATGATTGGAAATTGTCAAAACCTGGTTCTGCTTTCCCTGATTTGCACCATTTTATAAATCGGTTGAAGTCTGCGCAAAAAGTGATTATGGCCGGTGCATTAGTCGCTGCAGGCTGATTGAAGTGGCATTCAGCAAGGGCACTTTTGATTTGGCTGTCGGTCGTGACGATTGCACTATACAGTTGCATACCTCCTGTGGTAGGTGCATTTGCAGCAGCCTCGAGCATTTTGGCCACTTTGTTAGTATCAATGGCAGTGTCGGCATATTTGCGTATTGTGCGCCGATTATAGAAAAAATCCTGATTCATTTTCGTGATTGATTTATATTGCAAATATAGACAAATAATTTTACTGCGAAAACTCAATCATAAATGCTCTTTGATATTTTGTGATTTTCGGAATTTTTACAATCTTTGCAATAGTAAACTAAAAATTCCGTGACTACAGAAATATATACTTTTGATGAGGCGTATAAAGCGTCTTGTGAATATTTCAAAGGCGACGAATTGGCTGCTCGCGTTTGGGTTAACAAGTATGCCCTAAAGGATTCATACGGCAATCTTTATGAGCAGACGCCAAACGATATGCATCATCGTTTGGCTAAAGAATTTGCCAGAACAGAACGTAACTATCCGAATCCGCTTTCGGAAGAATCTATTTATGGCTTGTTGAAAGATTTCAGATATATCATCCCTCAGGGAAGCCCTATGGCCGGAATAGGCAATGACTATCAAATCGGTTCATTGTCGAATTGCTTCGTAATCGGACTTGATGGCGCTCCAGATTCCTATGGCGGAGTGCTCAAGATTGACGAAGAGCAAATCCAACTGATGAAGAGGCGCGGAGGTGTAGGGCATGACCTGTCGCATATCCGTCCTAAAGGTTCTCCAGTTAAAAATTCAGCATTGACCTCTACAGGTATTGTCCCTTTTATGGAACGATATTCAAACTCGACTAGGGAAGTCGCTCAAGAGGGCAGAAGAGGTGCGCTAATGCTGACCGTATCGATAAAGCATCCTGACAGCGAGTCGTTTATTGACGCTAAGATGGACGGGACGAAGGTTACAGGTGCAAATGTATCTGTCCGGATCGACGATGAATTTATGCGCGCTGTGGAGCAAGATGCAGAATATGAACAGAAATTCCCAATCCAAATAGAGCATCCTTACATATCCAAGAAAATCCGGGCACGTGATTTGTGGCAAAAGATTGTGCATAACGCATGGAAAAGTGCAGAGCCTGGAGTCTTATTTTGGGATACTATAATAAGGGAATCCATACCAGACTGTTACGCTGATAAGGGATTCAAAACTATTTCCACTAATCCATGTGGCGAAATTCCATTGTGCCCATATGATAGTTGTCGATTGATTGCAGTGAATTTGTTCTCTTATGTGAAAAATCCGTTCACGGACAAGGCTGAATTCGATTATGATTTGTTTAGAAAACATATAGGCTATGCTCAACGCTTGCTGGACGATCTTATCGATTTGGAGATGGAAAAGATTGATAAAATCCTGACAAAGATTGAATCGGATCCAGAATCGGCAGAAACAAAAGCGACAGAACTGAATTTGTGGCGTAAAATCAAGGCAAAAACGTTGGCTGGCCGCCGAACAGGTCTTGGAACAACTGCAGAAGGTGATATGTTGGCTGCATTGGGTTTGAGATACGGCACGAAAGGTGCTACAGCATTTTCTGTCGATGTGCATAAGACCTTAGCTCTGTCAGCATATCGTTCATCGGTAGAAATGGCAAAAGAGCGTGGTGCATTTTCGATATACGAAACGGAGAGAGAACAAGACAATCCGTTTATAAATCGGCTGAGAGATGTGGATTCTCTATTGTATGAGGATATGCGGAAGTTTGGGCGGCGGAATATAGCATGCCTGACGATTGCGCCGACGGGAACGACAAGTCTTATGACGCAGACAACGTCTGGTATAGAACCCGTGTTTATGCCAGTCTACAAGCGTCGTCGCAAGGTTAACCCCAATGACCCGAATGTCAAGGTAGATTTCATCGATGAGTCGGGCGATGCATTTGAAGAATATGTCGTTTATCATCATAAATTTGTTGAATGGATGAAGGTGAACGGTATTGAAGCTCGCACTGATTATAGCCAAGAGGAGTTGGATGCATTGGTGGCGAAGTCTCCGTATTATAAAGCTACGGCCAATGACATCGATTGGCTTGAGAAGGTGGATATGCAAGGTGCTATCCAAAAATGGGTAGACCATTCGATTAGCGTAACCATAAATCTGCCGTCTGATGTGACAGAAGATTTGATAGACAGCCTGTACGTGGAAGCCTGGAAAGCAGGATGTAAGGGCTGTACTGTTTATCGTGACGGTTCCCGGTCAGGTGTGCTCGTTTCAACCCAAAAAGAGAAAAAAGCGGCACAACAGCCATCGCATCCGACGGGTTTTGAGGAGAGGCATGTGCTGAAACGTCCGATAGAGCTGGAGGCGGATGTCGTAAGATTCCAGAACAATAAAGAAAAATGGATTGCATTTGTTGGATTGATTAACGGAAGACCATATGAAATTTTTACTGGGTTGGCTGATGATGAAGACGGGATATTTTGTCCTAAATCGGTCAGCAAAGGGAAAATTATCAAGGCAATCGATGACAATGGCAACAAACGATATGATTTCCAGTTTATAAATAAGCGAGGCTACAAGACAACTATTGAGGGTCTTTCGGATAAATTCAATCCAGAATATTGGAATTATGCGAAATTGATATCAGGAGTACTTCGATATGGTATGCCAATAGATCAAGTACTGAAATTGGTAGGTGGCCTTGAACTGAACAATGAGTCTATCAACACTTGGAAAATGGGTGTTGAACGGGCTCTAAAAAAATACCTTCCAGACGGCGCGAAGGCAAAAGGACAGAAATGTCCGAACTGCGGACAGGAGACATTGATATATCAAGAAGGATGCCTAATATGCACTTCTTGCGGCGCTTCAAGATGCGGATAAAGTTGAATAATAATATTGATTCACATAATAAAAATTAACCTAATGAAATTATCATTTAAAGTAGGCTACAATACTGCTTGGGGGGAGAACCTCTATC
>CAVAOU010000272.1:0-3181 GCA_963590085.1 Senegalimassilia sp.
CGAGATTATCGTCCCGGAGCCTGCCTACGCCAACTACATGAGTTTCGCCATCTCAGCGGGCGCCGTGATACGCACCATCACCACCACCATCGACGAGGGCTTCTGCCTACCGAAGGTGGAGAAGTTCGAGGAACTAATCAACGAGCGCACAAAGGCCATCCTCATCTGCAACCCCAACAACCCTACAGGCTATCTCTACACGCAGAAGGAGATGAACCAAATTCGCGACATCGTGAAGAAGTACAATCTCTACCTCTTCTCCGACGAGGTATACCGCGAGTTTATCTACACGGGCTCGCCCTACATCTCGGCCATGCACCTCGAGGGCATACAGAACAATGTGGTGCTCATCGACTCCGTGTCGAAGCGCTATTCGGAATGCGGCATCCGCATCGGCGCACTCATCACCAAAAACGAGCGCGTAAGGGAAACGGTAATGAAATTCTGCCAGGCGCGCCTGAGTCCGCCTTTGCTTGGCCAACTCGTTGCGGAGGCGTCGATCGAGGGTACGGAGCAATACTCCCGCGAGGTCTACGACGAATATGTTGAGCGACGCAAATGCCTCATCGACGGGGTGAACCGCATCCCGGGATGCTACACGCCTGTGCCTATGGGCGCATTCTACACCGTTGCCAAACTGCCGGTCGACGATGCCGAGGAGTTCTGCGCATGGTGCCTCAACGAGTTTGCGTGGAAGGACGAGAAGACGCCCGAAGGCTGCGCTGGCGAAACAATTATGATGGCTCCCGCCGCAGGATTCTACACCAACACCGACCTCGGCAAAGACCAGGTGCGCCTTGCCTACGTGCTCAAGAAGGAAGACCTGCGGAGAGCGCTGTTTGTCCTCTCCAAAGCCCTGGAGCAGTACGCCCAGCGCCAGGCCTAATTGCCACTCGGAAACGGCCCTACAATCTGCATCACATCCAATTCTCGCTCAGCGGTGGTATAGCATCCCATAATGCCGATGCCGCCGTCGATGTTGGTGTATGCCTTGACGGGAGTGACTATGCCGAGGTCAATCAGTCCGCCTTGGATGCCTTTGTCGTTGGTCTGGTTTATCAGCACGCTGAATAGATAGTTGTAGTATGCCTTTGAGATGGTGTAGAGTTTGAACTTGCGCTTCATCTGCGTCTTCCGCCAGTCGGCCGACATAGCCATCTGCACAATCTCTTTTACGGTGATGGTGTGCCGCTCGCCCTCGATGCCCTTGTCGGAGAACGGGAGACCATAGGCGCAATAAGGAGTCCACCCGGGGAGTGTGGCATGCACCTCGTTGGCGAGTTGCTGGAACACGAATTCATAGGTGAAGTCGCGCTCGCCCATCCTCACATCCTTGCTCGGATCCACTTCGTCCCACTGGAGGAAATAGTAGTTGCTTTCATTCGGCCGGTCGCTGAACGTTATGCCGTAGGTGAAGATGAAATCTGTGTCGGTGTAGACGCTCATCGGACCCTGCCGCGTTACGCTGATATCCTCGATTACCACTGGCTGCGGCATCACGTCGGTTGCCGTCACCGCCTTACCTTGGTAGGTGGTGCTTACGGTCACTGCCTCGCCAGGATTCACCTTCACGTCGGAAACATAAAGGTGGCGGCTGTCGTCGTAAGCCATCGTGCCTCGCGCGGCGCCGTCAACCGATACATCAATCGACAAGTCCTTGACATACGTCCGCTCCTGGTGCACGTCGGAGAAGAAATAGGTCTTCGTGGCTGACACCTGCACGGTTGAGTCGGGGCATATCATTGCGTTGAGCGTCAGAAGGTTTTCACTGTCCTTGTCGCGGTATTTATCGAGGTCGGTTTCGCGTTCGCACGCCGACAGCAGAACTGCCGCCAATGCAACCAAAATATAATAATTGATACGCATAGTTTTCAGAATGAATAAGTATAGGAAACTGATGGGATTATCGGTATGAGACTCAGCGTCTTGAATGCACGGTGCCAATGCTCCTTGTCGGGAGTGAAGGCAACATTGTTTTCGTTGTCCTTCTTCACCGTCAGCGCATTCATGTGGCAATAGGCATTGTAGATGCTCACGTTCCATTCTCCCGAACGACCCTTGCGGTAGTCGCGGTGGATGGTCATGCCGAGGTCAAGCCTGTGGTATGCCGGCAGTCGCACATTGTTTCTTGTCGGATAATAATTCAGTCCGTCAATCTCGTTGCCGTAGCCTGGAGGGCCTACTGTCGGAGCATCGGGAAACAGCGTACCGGGGATGTCGTAGTTGTAGACCGAAAGGGTCAGCCTGTTGCCTGTCATATAAGTCCATCCGGCATTGAAGTTAAACCGGTCGTTGAGTTTATACGCCACGTTGATGTTGATCTTGTGGCGGTTGTCGAACTTGGCAGGGAATTTCTTTCCCTGGTTGAGGTCGTCAAACTTACGCCAGTTCCACAGCAGTCCGTAGCCCACAGTGCCTGTAATCTGTCCCACTTCCTTGGTCACGGCAATGTCCACACCATACGACCAGCCTTTGCCCATCGTGAGTTTGTCCTCCCAATAGAGGCGCGGATTGAGCACCGACACTCCGTCGCGGTATTCTAGCAGATTGCTCATGGTCTTGTACCATCCCTCGACAGAGAAATACATCGCCAACGGCAAATTGCCATACACTCCCAGCGAATACTGGTTGCTGCGGATGGGTTTGAACGATGCCGTGACGGGTTGCCACAGGTCGGTAGGCAGGTTGATATAGTTGTTTGAAATCTGCTGCACATACTGGTGCATCCGCGCATAACTGGCCTTGACGCTATAGTTCTCGCCCACGGCAAACTTCAGCGAAGCGCGGGGTTCTATGTCGATAAACGTGTGCTGCTGAATGCTATAGGCTGCCGCACGGAGCCCGACGTTGAACGCAACCTTGTCGAAGAAATTGAGGGTGTTGTCAACATATCCGGCATACTCGTTGGCGGTAAGGTGGGCATTGGCGTTGCGGTCTTCACTGCTTACGCCATTGGTGTAAAACTGGTTAAGCAACCATTCCGGCAAATAATTGTGGTTGGTGTATTCCAGCCCTGCACGGAAGCGGTATGTCTTGCTGAAGTCTGCCACATATGCCGTCCTAACACCGATGTCGCCGATGCTGTTGCGCGTACGGCTTTTGCTGTAGCCGTATGTGTCGGCGACATCCATATCGCTCTGGTATTCACGTTCTTGGCGATATGATGACGAATATTTCGAAT
>CAVAOU010000273.1:0-3176 GCA_963590085.1 Senegalimassilia sp.
GTGGCGGCGTGCAACAGAGTTCCGACGACATGCAGTCAATGAAACCAATCGACTACGAGAATCTTCGTGACGAAACTAAATACATCTCTGCCATATCACCAAACGTCAGCAGTTCCGGACAATTTATTTGTGGTGCCAACAACTACCCGTCACAATTGCAAGGCGTCAACTCCGACTATCTTGAGATTCGCAAGCTCAACATCAAGGATGGCACAACATTCTCCGACCTCGACATCAAGCATGCATCTAAGGTTTGTATCGTTGGTAAAACCGTTGTCGATAAATTGTTCCCAAACGGAGAAAATCCGATGGGTCGCGTAATCCGCTTCAATTCAATTCCGCTCACAATCATCGGTGTTCTTGAATCGAAAGGCTACAACACTATGGGCCAAGACCAGGACGACATCGTACTTGCGCCCTACACTACCGTGATGAAGCGTGTGCTTGCCATCGATTACATTCAAGGCATCTTCGCTTCTGCGATAACCGAGAGTGCAACAGAGCAAGCCACTGAAGAAATTAAGACGATTCTCTACCGCAACCACAAAATCAAAAGCGATGATGATGCTGACTTTGATGTACGATCGCAGCAGGAGCTCAGTGAAATGCTTAACTCGACAAGCGACATGATGACAATCCTGTTGGCTTGCGTGGCGGGCATCTCATTGTTGGTCGGTGGTATTGGCATTATGAACATCATGCTCGTATCCGTAACCGAACGCACGCGCGAGATTGGCTTGCGCATGAGTATCGGAGCCCGAGGCCGCGACATTATGATACAATTCCTCATCGAATCAATTATCATCAGTGTGGCAGGTGGCATCATTGGAGTAATACTCGGCGGATTGGCATCACTGTCAGTGAAACTTTTCTTGAATTGGCCTGTGACAATTCAAATTTATTCTGTAGTTTTGTCATTCATGGTTTGTACCGTTACCGGCGTATTCTTTGGATGGTACCCAGCGCGCAAAGCGGCAAACCTTGATCCAATCGAAGCACTGAGATATGAATAAGGTTTCAAGGCGCAACACGATTTTGGGCATAATGACACACGTCATTGTGCTCTCAATCGTGTTTATTCTTCCTGAAGTCATCTTCACTGCAGCCATGGGGCAAAAAGCCAAATTCGGACCCAGGCATTTCGACATTTATATTCATACGATAGCATACATCATCACATTCTATGTGAATTATTTTATTCTCATAGACAAGTTGCTATTCAAAAAGAAGACTTGGACCTACTTCATCGTTGCAGCAATTTTTGCAGCCATAATGGTAACCATGAGCAGTTGCTCACATCAAGTTATAGACCATTTTGTGGAGCACGCACGCCCCCCCCGCCGCCACGGAGGAGAAGAGCATCAAGGTTTCTTCATGCTTAGCCTCATGACTCGCGACTATGTGATGCTACTCTTGACAATCGGCTTAAGCATTGCTTTGAAGATGGGATTGCGATGGTCGAAAATCGAGAAGATGAATGAACGCATCATATCTGAGCGCAAGGATATGGAATTGCGAAATTTGAAGAACCAGCTCAATCCACATTTTCTGTTCAACACGCTTAACAACATCTATGCGCTGACGGCAATCGACACAGACAAAGCCCAGGATGCCATCCATCAATTGAGCAAATTGCTCCGCTATGCTCTCTACGAGAATGACAGCCATCAGGTTACTCTCGAAAAGGAGTTGCTGTTCATACATAGTTACATCAAGCTCATGGCATTGAGGCTAAGTGAAAATACCGATTTGAACGTCGACATCCGAGAAAACAATGCAGAAGGAATAACGATTGCTCCGATGATGTTCATATCGCTTATCGAAAATGCATTCAAGCACGGTGTAAGCGCGACAGCCAAATCGTTTATCGACATTCATATAAATGTTGACGGCAGTAAAGTTTGTTGCCATGTGGAAAATAGTCTATTCCCCAAAAAGGATTCCGACAAAAGCGGCTCTGGTATTGGCTTGACCAATCTCCGCCGGCAACTTGATTTACTATATCCCAATCGATATACGTATTCGGCAGAAATTGTCAGCGACCATTATGTCGCCGAACTGGCTATCGACACGAAAGAACAATAAAAAGTGAAACTCTAAAAACTAAACACTATGGATATAACTCTCAAATGTTGCGTTATCGATGATGAACCGCTCGCACGCGGGCTAATTTGTTCGTTTGTTGAAAAGACTCCGTTCTTGAAACTCGAGCAGGCATTTTCATCTGCCTCAGAGGCTATAAAATGCATCATGGAGAACAAAATCGACCTTCTGTTTCTTGACATTCAAATGCCGGAGCTAAACGGCATTGAGTTTGCCAAGATCATTCCACCCGACTGCCGCATAATCTTCGTAACAGCATTTGAAAAGTATGCCATCGACGGCTTCCGCAACAACGCTATCGACTACCTGCTCAAGCCAGTCAGTTATTCCGAATTCCTCACTGCCGCCAATCGAGCATTGCAGTGGGCGGAACTGAAAGCGAAAGCAGAGGCCGCAACTGCGCCGACTAGCCAACGCTCAAACGACAACCAGTACATCATTGTAAAGAGCGAATACAAACTGATCCAAATTGCAGTTTCAAAGATTCTTTACATTGAGGGATTGAAGGACTATGTAAAAATCTACACGGAAGACTCCCCTACTTGCATTCTCTCATTGATGAACATGAAGACGATTGAGCAATATCTTCCAGCCGACCAATTTATTCGTGTGCACAGGTCATTTATTGTCCAAATGGCAAAAATTAATGTCATCGAGCGCAATCGCATAGTGTTCGGCAAGAAATATATTCCGATTTCAGACACCTACAAGAAAGCATTTGCCGACTATCTCGCTCGCCATACTGTATGCACTGAAAGAAATTCTCAGGCTCAAAATACAGAGGCTGAACAATAATAATCGGCATTCGATAGTTAAAGGATGATTATACTTGAAAAGGTTTGGCTCAATGCTCGACCTTTTCTTTTTTGTTCAGCTTCCTCATCCAACGGTAAACAACAATCCAATAGATTATTGATATAGGAGATGTCAGCATTAAAGATAGTAGAGTATACCCGACCCAATATTCAAATATTGTAGGTTGAGGTTCATCACAATCACAGCCATTTACATCCCATGTATTGACAAGCCATATAGTTGTCATTATTATGAATAATAGCCAAATAATCCAATAT
>CAVAOU010000274.1:0-3173 GCA_963590085.1 Senegalimassilia sp.
CAATCCACGCGCCCGCGGGGGGCGCGACTCGTAGAACGTCAGTTTATCGACAATCGGACACGCCTGTTTCAATCCACGCGCCCGCGGGGGGCGCGACTTATTCTCGCGAAGTACCGGCGGCAGATAGTTACGTTTCAATCCACGCGCCCGCGGGGGGCGCGACAGCGTATCCAGCAAGGGACTGAATATCACAATACAAAGGTAGCATTTTTGCGAAAGACTGCAAAAATGCTACCGATAAAATTGCATTATTCCGATTGGGCGGGATAAACTGCTGATTATTAAGTGGTGCGAAAGGTGCGGCAAATGATGCAACACTATGGGTCCGCACCGTTTATACCTATATAATAAGTTCGCCTGTAAAATCGATGCCGTTATTCTTGCCCAATGTCTCCACTTTCCGTTTCCAGTCCTTGCCTAAGATGTAAAACCTTATGCTGTCCTGCTCCTGGTCGATAATGTCCTCAATCTGACTCTTCAGCATAACAAACTGAGCCTCGGTGAGGATGCATTCAAACACTGAGTTCTGAACTCTTGTGCCATAGTTCTGGCATGCTTTTGCCACATTGCGCAGGCGTTTGGCGCCATTGTGCGACGACGTAATGACGTCGTAGGTGATGAGAATAAACATACGGTTACTTTATTAAGAACACAGGATAATCGTCAAGGTCTTTTCTGATGAACCGCGCCAGCAGCATGGCCTGGACATGAGGCAGCAGTCCGATGCAGATTTTCTCGTTGAGGTACGGGTGGGTTATCATCTCCCTTTTCCGGCTTTGCCAGGCAGTGATGATGGTCTTTCGGCCCGAGTCGGTCATGACGATACCCTCGTCGCCCTGGCGGAGAAAGTCCTTGATGGTGATTTGTCGCTTGTTTATTAGCGAAAGGACGAGCCTGTCGCCGAGGTATGCCCGCATTTCTTCCATAAGGTCGAGAGCGAGCGATGGTCTTCCTGGGCGGAGAGTGTGCATGAATCCCACATAAGGATCCAGCCCGACCGTTTCCAGCGCAGCGGTTACGTCATTGCAAATCAGCGTGTAGACAAACGACAGCATGGCGTTGACGGCATCTTTTGGCGGACGCCTGCTGCGACATTCAAAAGCGAAGTCGTCGCGCTGGCTCAGCAGCAGATGGCGGAACACACCGAAATAGGAGTTGGCAGCCTCCCCCTCAAATCCACGAATGCGGTCGATGCTGTCGGCGTTGATTACGCGCTTTTTGCATCGCAGCAACTCTTCGGCAGCGGCCTCAATCTCTTCGTTGGCGCCGTTGTCGCGGACAAACCGCCGCAGGATGTTGCGGTAGTTCTGTATCTTTCCGCCTATAAACAGCCGGCAGAGGTGCAGGGCATAGTCCGGGTCGTCGGACCATTGGTATTGGGCTTTGCGCAGCAACACATTGCCGCGAGTAGGACCCTGCGAACGACAGATGAATCGGCCTTGGGGCGAAAGAAATGTGAGAGCCACGCTGTTGTCGGCGCACAGTTTCATTAGTCCAGGACTTGCGCCAACATAGCTGAACGTGACAATCTGCTCGATGTTGTGGACAGGGATGCGGAAAATTCCCTCCTGCTTCACAGAAACGACCACATTCAGTCCGTCTTTGCTCAGATAGGCATCGGGCGTTGTGAGAAACAGGGTGTTAAGTAACGTCTTCATAGAGGGTCTGGTTTAGATAGGTCTTTACTTGCGTGCAGTTGCGCATCTCGGGCAGGCAGATGTCGTTGAGCGAACAGTTTCTGCAGTGGGTAGCCTTGTTGGCAGGGGGCAAGATGCCGCTCTTGAAGATGTCGTGCATTTGCCGGGCGCATTGCATGGTGGTGGCTCGCAGAGCCTCGGAAATTGCAATCGTTTCGCGTCGCTTCACTTCGTTGTAGTAGAGAGCCCCGTAGGGGATGCTGATGCCGTACATCTCTTCCAGACACATGGCCTGTGCCGCCAACTGCACCTCGTCGGTCGCGTCGCGCTTGGGCTTTCCGCGCTTATATTCCACAGGGAATGGCTTCCAGTAGCCAGGGTATCGGTCGTGGGTGATGGCATTGTCGGGAGAATCGGATGGAAGGAGTTCCACCGCATCGGTAATGCCGTAGAGTCCCAGAGTCCTGGATGCTATGTGCAGAGAGCGGAGCGTGATGGTGTCGCCGTTCTTCTGCCGGTAGAAAGGGTTGTCGACGTTCTTGTGCAGGAGGTTGCCCTCTGTTGTCAGTTTGTTGTCGGCCCATTGCTGCTCGATGTCGATTAATGCCCACTGTCGGGGGCAGAACATGAAGTGCTGTATCCCCGACAGCATGAGCATTTCGTCTTCTTTATACATAAAGGCAGACCTAAATCAGTTCTTCCACGGTGACGCCGCTTGGCACGGATGCCTTGTCGACGGTGATTTTGTAGTCGGCTATTGAGCGTGGAGCCCCGTCGGTTACTTTCTCAATCTTCACCAGGTCAAACAGTTTGTTGGCAGGCGCGTTGCCCAATGGCTGGTCGTGGCGGAACACGATGAGTTTCTGCGCGCTCATCAATCCGCGAGCAGCGGAGTGATCCTGGTCAAACATGTTTTTAAGCGCCTCAAAGAAGAGTTGCAGGTCGGCGTCGGAAAATCCCGTCTGCTTGGCGAGGTTGGCGGAGATGAAGCCGTGGCACACGTAAAGGCCATAAGGAACTGTAGCCTTGCGTCCCTGGATACCTACTTGGACATCAAACGGCTTGATCTCGTCACGGGCTACGCAAACTGTCAATGCGTGTTCAGCCGACACGATTGGGTCGACGGAGCGGGCAAAGGTCATTTGGATTGGTCCGCGCACTTGCCCAGCATTGGCACCTGTTGAGAGGACGGCGCCAAAAGTCCGAACATCGTAGAAGCGTTTGCACATAGCAGCGCGTCCGGCGGGTACTTTGTCGGCTGGGGCTTTTTCGTTTACTTTTAAATCCAGCCCGAGGTCTTCCTTGTACATCTTGCGGATTTCGCCGTTAATGAAAACTTCCTCGCCAGAAATTTCCTTTGATTTCACCAGAATGTCATTTCCATTCGCGCCGCATTCAGCCACCTGCACATAGTTGCGCACTTTGCGTTTCAGACAAATGTCGGTTACTAGGCCCATGCCTGTTTCTGCGTCAACACGTGGAAGGTTGCCAGCATCCGGGTCGCCGTTTGGGTTGCCGTCCTGCACGTCGAATACA
>CAVAOU010000275.1:0-3172 GCA_963590085.1 Senegalimassilia sp.
TTGCTGCGCGACGTGCGGCGATAGTTGTTGATAAAGATGTTACGCATAATCGTAAACACCCAACCGCTGAAGTTGGTGTTGTCAACATATTTGTCGTGATTGTCCAGAACCTTCAGATTGGTTTCCTGCATCAAATCCTCAGCCTCTTCCTTATTTAATGTCAATGACATCGCGAAGCTGCCGAGATGCTTTTGCAAGCCTATTAGCCGTTCATTCAAACTCTTGTCCATACTTAAATATATTGAGGCCGTAGAGGCCAATTTTGTCTGTTTTTATCGTTGCGTTAATTTTCGTACCTAAAAAATCAATATTACAATGAACAAAATGCGTGCCAAACTCGTTATTTCTTTAATCTTGACCAAGATAACAGCAAAACTCCCAGCGAAATCACTTCGCCGGGAGTTTTTGGCTTAACCATGTTACGCAATTATGATTAACAAATTTAAATCCTTACGATGCAAAGGTACTATCGCCAGGCTGTTCCCACAATCGCATTTTTATGGTAATTTTTTCATTTATCGCCGCTTTTGATACCTATTATTGTGTATCACTGGTACCGCCCCACAATTCCACACCCCAAATTGGGGAAAAATTCCACACTTTCCACAAACTGGTGGGAAATCGGTGTTAGTCGAGTTTAAGCACGGCAAGGAAAGCCTTCTGCGGCACCTCCACAGAACCAATCTGCTTCATACGCTTCTTTCCCTTCTTCTGCTTCTCAAGCAGTTTGCGCTTACGGCTGATGTCGCCGCCGTAGCACTTCGCCGTCACGTCCTTGCGCACAGCCTTGATGGTTTCGCGGGCGATGATCTTTGCGCCGATGGCTGCCTGGATGGCGATGTCAAACTGCTGACGCGGTATGAGTTCCTTGAGTTTCTCACACATGCGGCGGCCGAAGGTAACGCTGTTGTCCACGTGGGTCAGCGTGCTCAGGGCATCGACCGACTCGCCATTGAGCAGGATGTCGAGTTTCACGAGTTTCGACTCGCGGAAGTCGTGCAGATGATAGTCGAACGACGCATATCCCTTCGAGATGCTCTTCAACTTGTCGTAGAAATCGATCACAATCTCTCCCAGCGGCATGTCGAACACCAGTTCGACGCGGTTGCCTGAGATGAAGTCCTGCTTCACCAACTCGCCGCGCTTGCCGAGGCAGAGCGTCATTATCGGGCCGATGAAGTCGGCAGTGGTAATGATTGACGCGCGGATATACGGCTCTTCAATCTTTTCAATCAATGTAGGCTCAGGCAACCCCGACGGGTTGTGCACCTCTATCTCGTTGCCTTTCTTGTCAAACACCTTGTACGACACGTTGGGCACCGTAGTAATCACATCCATGTCAAATTCCCTGCCCAAGCGCTCCTGCACAATCTCCATGTGGAGCAGACCGAGGAAGCCGCAGCGGAAACCGAAGCCCAGAGCCACCGACGATTCAGGCTGGAAAGTAAGCGAAGCGTCGTTGAGTTGGAGTTTCTCCAACGACGTGCGCAGGTTCTCGAAATCTTCAGTCTCTATCGGGTAGACGCCCGCAAAAACCATAGGCTTCACCTCCTGAAAACCCTCGATAGCCTTGTCGCAAGGATTGTCGACGTGGGTAATCGTGTCACCCACCTTCACCTCGCGCGACGTCTTGATGCCGCTGATGATGTAGCCCACATTGCCCGCCGAGAGTTCGTTGCAAGGCAACAGGTTGAGTTTCAGCACACCGATTTCCTCCGCGTTGTACTGCTTACCCGTGTTGACAAACTTCACGAAATCGTTCTTGCGGATTTTGCCGTTCACAATCTTGAAATAAGCGATGATGCCGCGGAACGGATTGAACACCGAGTCGAAGATCAACGCCTGCAGCGGAGCGTCGGGGTCGCCCGACGGTGCGGGGATGCGCTCCACGATGGCCTCAAGGATTTCCGGCACGCCGATGCCCGTCTTGCCGCTGGCACGAATCACGTCCTCGCGGTCGCAGCCAAGGAGTTCCACAATCTGGTCCTCCACCTCGTCGGGCTTCGCGCTGTCGAGGTCCACCTTGTTTATTACTGGGATGATTTCCAAATCGTTGTCGATAGCCATATAGAGGTTGGAGATGGTCTGCGCCTGAATGCCCTGCGAGGCGTCGACAATCAGCAACGCACCCTCGCACGCGGCGATGGACCGCGACACCTCATAGGAGAAGTCGACGTGTCCCGGGGTGTCAATCAGATTGAGCACAAAGTCCTCATCCTTATGGCGGTAGACCATCTGGATGGCGTGGCTCTTGATTGTGATACCCCTCTCGCGCTCGAGGTCCATATCATCGAGCACTTGTGCCTGAAGGTCTTTTCCCGACACAGTTTTGGTGTATTCAAGAAGGCGGTCGGCAAGCGTACTCTTGCCGTGGTCGATATGCGCTATGATGCAAAAATTCCTTATGTGATTCATCTATTTTCAATTATCGTGCGAAGATACTGAAAAATGGGCAAAAATTCAAATCCGCAACCGTTGCCTACGCTACGGCACGCGGATTATCTCCGTGTCGAACGCCAACTCCACGCCCTCGGGCAACCGCTTCGACGTTTCGGCATGGAGTCCGATGCCGTCGCTCTCGTGGATGAGATATGCCCGCCGCGGCTTCACCTGGCGGATAACCGCCAAGGTCTCCTCCAGACTCATGTGCGACATGTGTGGCTTCATCCGCAGAGCGTTGATTATCAACGTGTCTACACCCCTAATTTTCTCCATCGTTGCCGCTGGGATGGTCTTGGCGTCGGTGATATAGGCAAGGTTGCCGATGCGGTAACCGAAGATGGGCAACTTGTAGTGCATCACCGGCAGCGGCTCAATCTCCACGCCCTTCACCTCAAACTTTTCGCCCGACAGCGGATGCAAATCGAAGGTAGGCACACCGGGATAGAGATGCTCAAGAAAGCAGTAAGGTATGCGCGAACGGATGTCGGCAAGCACATTGGGCTGCGCGTAGACGGGAAACGCCCCATTGCGGCAATACGGACGGAGGTCGTCCATCCCGCCCACGTGGTCGTAGTGGCTATGGGTGATCAGCAACGCGTCGAGATGGAGGTCGGAAGCGCGGAGCATCTGCTGGCGAAAATCGGGGCCGCAGTCGATGAGCAGACTCACACCTTGCGTGCGCACAACGGCGGAGCAGCGCAGGCGGTTGTCGCGAGGGTCGGCAGACCGG
>CAVAOU010000276.1:0-3163 GCA_963590085.1 Senegalimassilia sp.
TGGGCAATGCGAGAGCCTCGAGCAGTGGGATGGGCAAAGAGCGAATCCCACGCTTTTTTTGTTGCAGTGGAACTTGAATCATAATAACCATCCGAGATTTTGGGGATTCATTCTTGGGGCAGACAAGGATTGGCATAAAAATGGGCAGACCCTTCATTAAATGGGCTGGCGGAAAAGGAAAGTTATTGTCGGTTTTGGAGCAGAACCTACCCTCCGATATCTACACAAAAAAGGATGTGACCTACATCGAACCTTTTGTGGGCGGCGGAGCCATGCTTTTCAATGTATTGGAAAGGTTTCCCAATTTCAGAAGGGTCATAATCAACGACATCAATCCAGCACTGATCAACTGCTACCGAAAGATTCAACGCAATCATCGCTCATTAATCCGAGAGTTGACCCGCATTGAAAAATCATATTATGCAGTTCAGACCCAAGAGCAACGCAGGGCGCTTTACAATGCCTACCGTGATGAATATAACCAGATTCCCGTCCGCAAACGCCGCACAATATGGGCTGCTGCATTATTTATCTTTTTCAACAAGACGTGTTTTAACGGGCTGTACAGAGAAAACAGCAGAGGTGGCTTCAATGTACCGTTTGGCAGATATGCAAACCCTACGATTTGTAATGAGCAGGTTATTAACGATGCTCACATAGCATTGCAGAACGTTGAAATTCTGTGTGGCGATTACGCAGAAATTGTGTCACACATCGATTGGGATGGTTACAATTTGTTCTACCTGGACCCTCCATACCGACCATTGCTGGGAGCATCAAATTTCAGGCAATACACCAAAAATCCTTTCGGCGACCCTGAGCAGGAAGCGCTGAAGTCGTTTTGCGACATGGTCAACGCCAACGGCGGGCATTTTCTGTTGAGCAATTCAGACAGTGAAACAGAACCTGGCGTGAGTTATTTTGAGAACTTGTATTCAGAATACGACATACAGCACATCTACGCGCCACGGACTATCAATGCATTTGTGCCTGGCGTAGAGAAAGTAACCGAAATCCTTATTAGAAACTACAAATAGCATGAAAAAAATTTTAATACAAGCAAACAATCTCGACATGGTGATAGATGTGTTCATGTACATCTATATTCATCCCAATTGCAGCAAAAAAGACTTGGCTGACTATTGCGGATTTTCATTGCGGCAAGTCGATTACTACACGAATGCGTGCAAATATCTTGACTTGATTAATCAGGACTGGAGCATTACCGAACTTGGCAAGGACATTTTCGAGAACAGCCGCACAGAGATTAAAGAACGTATATACCAACGAATTGCCGAAGACTCGCTGATGGGACCGATCTATCAGAAAATGGCGGCAGAGCCAACAAGCGACCACCATGAATTTGCAAGGCATCTTGTCGAAGAGAACTTTCCTGGTCTGAGCGATGCCGTGTACAACCGGCGTTCAGACAATATCATAAAATGGTGCAAAAAGATTATTTCATACACTCAAAACAACTAATGTCATATGGCAACTTTAACTGAACTCCAGAAATTAGAAATAAAGGAGCATATGCTCCATGAAGAAGATGCACTCACAAAGCGCTTCAAATCAAAGAAAAATCAGTTTGACAAAATAAAAGTTCCACACTCTGAGGTCGAAAGTCTGGAATTGCAAGGATGGATTGCCGATGCACCCTTACGGACAAAAACGCCAATGACAAGAAAGAAGGAGCACAGCCGCCAATTTGAGGACGACATATGGTGCATGTTTTACAACCTTGGTTTCCGCATACTGAATGCTGATGACAAGCTGCGCATCCAATGGGGTGACAACCAAGGTGAAGACAAGCAGGTTGATGTGGTTGCCGTCGGTGAGGAAGCAATCTTTGTTGTAGAATGCAAATCGGCTGAATCGAAAAAGAAATCCAATTTTCAGAAAGACCTTGCCGAAATCTGTCAATACAAAGACGGCATGGCTGACTCGTTGCGACAAGTGTATGGAAAAGAGAAACGGGTGAAGTTTATTTTTGCCACCCGCAACTATAGGATTGAAGAGGGCGGCGATGATGACGTCCGGATGAAGAACAACGGGATATACCACCTTGACGAGAACGGCTACAACTACATCACCAATCTGATAAAATCCTATCAGAATTCTGTCATCTATCAGTTCTATGGCATAATGTTTAAGGATGAACTGATTAATGGAACACCTGTCACCATCCCTGCTCTGCGAGGAGAAATGGGCGGACAGGTCTATTACCTATTCTCCATAGAGCCTAGCACGTTGCTGAAAATAGGGTTCGTGTTGCATCGCACAAAGGTGAATGACTCAATGGCACCTACCTACCAGCGTCTTTTGGTGCCAAAACGACTTAAAGGCATTACAAAATTCATCGATGGCGGTGGATTCTTCCCGAACTCGATAATTCTCAATTTCGCAGACCCTACAGAAAATCTCAAGGTCACATTCGAGCCTATCCACAAGGAAGACGCCTCTAATGCTGAGTTCGGCCTGCTGCATATCCCCAATGCGTATGGCATAGCATACATCATTGACGGTCAGCACAGAGTCTACGGCTATTCAAATTCAAAATACAAAGACAGGCACACCATTCCTGTCGTTGCGTTCCAGAATATGCCGTCGGAAGAGCAACTGAGAATATTCATGGAAATAAACGAGAACCAAAAGGCTGTCAGCAAGAATCTTAAAATCGACCTCGAAGAGGACTTGCTGTGGAAATCGAACCGATTGGATTCCCGAATGAAAGCATTACGGTCATCGATAATCAAGGCTCTTTGCTCCCAGTCTAGCAGCGTACTGTACAACAAGATATCAATAGGCGAAGACCAAGCCGAACTGAAATCACTGAATTTTAGTGAGGGTCTATCCAAATCTGGATTAATTCCAAAGGCTCAGCAGACAAAATTTGTCGGCAATACCGACTCTTGTCTCTATGACATTAAAGAATCTGACCACGACAAGGCAATGAAGGAGGCCAGATCCCGCATTGTGCAGTTTATCAATGAGTGTTATGAGATTGCCGAAGAACGGATGACTCCGGAAACCAAAACCGATTTTCTGTTTTCAAACCGTGCAACTTTCGCCTTTATAACGATATCCGGACTATTGAATACGTATTTGTACACAAAAGGCGAAATTACAGCAGAGTCGACAGTAAAAGAGCGTATTGCGGCCT
>CAVAOU010000277.1:0-3151 GCA_963590085.1 Senegalimassilia sp.
GGTAGTTGGTGCGTTGAGAGCCTGGTGCGCTCGGGCATCAGCAACATTACTATAGTAGACTCCGACTGCGTGTGCATCACCAACATCAACCGGCAGTTGATGGCCACGACCAAGACTGTGGGGCAGCCGAAGGTTGAGGTGCTCAAACAGCGTCTTCTTGAAATCAATCCGCGCGCCAACATCGATGCGCGTCGGGAAATCTATTCGGAGGCAACCGCCGACTCGTTCCACCTCGAAACATACGACTATGTGATTGATGCCATCGACAGCCTCGAAAACAAGGCGTCGCTGATACGCCGCGCTTGCCGGAGCGGTGCGCGGCTGTTCTCGTCGATGGGTGCTGCCCTGAAGATGGACCCCACGAAAATCGCAGTGGCTGAGTTCTGGAACGTGAGGGGATGCCCGCTGGCGGCGGCGCTAAGAAAGAAGTTCAAAAAGTCGAAAATGTTCCCGTCGAAGAAGTTCAAATGCGTCTATAGTGAAGAGTTGTTGCAAAACCAGGGCTCATGCGGCACTTGCGGCACAGCGGAATGCTTCTGCCGTAAGGCTGAGAGCGAGACCGACGAGAACGACTGGCATGCCGCCAAGGTGCACACCAATGGCACGATGGCTCACATTACCGCCATTTTCGGATTCACTCTCGCCGGACTCGTGATGGACGACCTCTACCGCAAGTCGGTCACCTTGTAGGGCTCAGCCACGGCAGCGTGGGCTGCTTTCTGCGCAATGGCTTTCTGCTCTTCGGTGATGCCGGCGGGCGCATAGGTGTTGCCGATTGCCGGTTTGCCGAATATCGCTTCAAACCAAGTGCAGGCAGCGGTGTAGCGGCCATAGACAAGATTGAGATGGTAGCCGTCGCGGTTGAGTACATCGCCCAGAGCCGTGCGTGCATTTTGGATGGCAGTGCCTGCAGGAACAAGCAAATCAAACGGGTAGGAATTCATCACGTCGTCCGTGGTTTGGATGATGTCGCTGTACATCGCCTCCTGTGAGCAGCCGTAGTTGGCAAAGCCCGGATGCTTTGAGTTGTTGGCGTATGCCCATGTGCTGTGGAAGATGAATTTTGTCTTGGGTTTAGTCTTTGTCCTTACATATTTCATCAGTTCGTCGAGATACGGGGCATAGGTGAGCGGCATTCCCGACAGGTTGCTCGCCTGCTGGAACGAAATGTAGTCCCAGTCCTCGTCGGCAAGCGCCGTGGGCAGATTGTATTTCGGCGTGTTTGTCTTTACGCCGTCGACCACTTTGCGGTATTCGTATTTGCTGAGGCTGTCGGTGAGAAACTGCCAGTGCTGCTCGAGCGAGCAGCCGCCGTAGTAGAGGTTTCCTATCACCACATTGATGCTGTCGGCGTGAGCCAACTCCCACAGGTTCTGCTCAATGGCATCCTGCGAGAAACTGTTGCCTATGGCAAGAATTTTGACTGTGGGTTTCTGCGCGTTGCGTTTCTGTGCTAATGCCTCGTTTGGGGCGATGACCATTGCCAGCAGGGCAACGATGGCTACTATGCGGATTGCAAAGTTTCTGATCTTCATCTTCGTGAGTTTTTAGGTTTTGCTGTTTAGACTATTGTTTTGTTGAAAGGTTTGCTTAATTTTGTCAAACCTACGATTTTTCACGAGTATAAAGATATAAAAAACAGTCCGTATATGAAAAATAAAATTCTATTGCTGATGGCTTGCTTCCTGAGTTTTTCTTCCGTTTGCCTCGAGGCGGCGTTGAATGTCGACGATCTGGCGGTGCGTGTCAACGGCCAGCGCGAATTTTCGTATAGCGACAAGCGTGCGGGATTCTTCTATGGCATGACCGGCGTGAACAACTGGAACGACGGCAATGCCGGATGGAACATTGAGGCGCGGCGGGTGTTTACCGACTATGCGCTGTTTGTCGACGGTAAGGAACTTGACCGTACATCGGTCACTGCCGTTGTCTATCCCGACCGCTTGGAACGCAGTTACGCCAACGCAAAAGAAACGTTCAGCCTGGCGGACAACAAAAAAGTGATTCTGCTTGCGGTCGATGCCGCGGCGGCAAAGACCATCAGTGTGCAACTCGACGGCGACTACCTGCCTGCACTCCGAACCGTTGACGGCAAGGCTAAGGCGGAGCTCACGTCGCATCAGGGCAAAACCCTTTGCATCGTGGGACTGGACGGCTCGTCGGTGACTGCCGACAACCATAAAGTAACGGCAAACGCCTCGGCAGGCGGATTTGTCATTGCCTTTGGCGGGGAGGCCGATGTCGACGCTTTGGCGGCCGAAGCCGTTGCCAGCCACACGTCGTGGTCGGCTCAGCGCAAGGCACGCATCCAGGCCATGCTCGACAAGGCGCCGTTGACTACCGACAATAGCAGCTTCGACAAGGCGTTGGCATGGCTCAATATCACTGCCGACGAACTCGTTACGTGGCAGCACGGAGGGTGGGGCATCTATGCCGGTTTCCCGTGGTTTACCGACTTCTGGGGCCGCGACATGTTTATTGCGATGCCCGGTACGGTGCTTTGCAGCGGCAACTTCGACGTGGCGAAAAACATTCTCCTCTCGTTTGCAAAATATCAGGACACCGACAAGAATTCGGAAACCTACGGCCGTGTGCCAAACCGTCTGAATCTCGACGGCATCCTCTACAACACCACCGACGGCACTCCGCGGTTTGTGATGCAGGTGCTCGACTATCTTAACTACACTGGCGACAAATCGTTTATCAAGTCAATCTACAAGAACGTTAAGATTGCCACCGATGCGTCGATCGACCTCTATACCGACGCCAACGGCTATCTTACGCACGCAGATGCCGACACTTGGATGGATGCCAAGCGGCAGAGCAAATATCCGTGTTCGCCGCGCGGCAATAGGGCGGTCGACATCCAGGCGTTGTGGTATGAGCAACTTGTGGCATCCGTGAAACTTGCCGAATACACAGGGCATAAGAGCGACGCCAAGCGCTGGCAAGCGATTGCCGACAAGTTGAAAGCGAATTTCAACCGCGATTTCGTGGTTGACGGACGGATAGTGGATCATCTCAACGAGGACGGCTCCGCCGACGGCCAGTTGCGCCCGAACACAATGTTTGCCTACGGACTGTTGCAGGACAGCCAACTGAAGCGTTCCGACATCAAAACGCTGTGGAGCAAACTTACATATCCGTGGGG
>CAVAOU010000278.1:0-3149 GCA_963590085.1 Senegalimassilia sp.
GGATTCTGCGCTCTACACCAAGCCGTTTGCCACTGATGCAAAGGTGGTGCGTGCCTGCATCTTCTATCTTGGCCGCAAGAGTCTCGACTCTCGACTCATTGATTAGGAATAAAGATAATGAAAAAACGGACGGCAGACACCCTCGGTGTCTGCCGTCCGTTTTTTGGTATGGATGTCGCTATTCTGAGATGTCGCTGATGGCGGCCTCGAGGTCGGCGAGGCGGCGGGCGCCAACGAGGCGGTTGCGCTCTGTGCCGTCCTTAAACAGTATCATTGTGGGCACCGACTGGATGCCGTAGGCCATGGCCAGCTGATTGTTGTTGTCTACATCGATTTTGATGATTCTCACTTTGTCGCCAAGTTTCTGTTTCAACTCTTCAAGGATTGGGTGCATCATCTTGCACGGTCCGCACCATGTGGCGAAGAAATCAACTAAAGTGGGAGTGGATGAGGCAATTACCTCGCTGAATTTTTCTTGTCCGTTCATATTGCATTGCTTTTATTGTATGCAATGCAAATATCGTGCAAATCTTTGCTTAGGCAGGTGAAATAAAAAAACGTGGCGGACAACTCTTTGTCTCACCACGTTCATTTGAAAAAAAATTGATTGTCTCACGACAACCAATCTTAATTAACCTTAAATCTAATACCATGAAAAACACATTGCAAATGTATCTCGATTTGGAGAACTGACAAAACAAAAGCGCATAAAAAATGCGCTTTTTGCTGTAGTTTAACTGTTGTGTGCAGAATATTTGCCCAACACCCCAGGCTATCGCCCTGAATAGACTATGCCGTAGCCCACGAGTCGGTCGTAGCGTTCGCCAGGAACACGGTAGTAGGCACGCACTTGGTATTCGTTGACCGTCTGGTAGTGGTCACCTTCCACCTTGGCAGTCTGTGCCACGCTGTGTCCGTCGGGAAGCCATAGATATTGGTAGTTGTAGGCTCCCTGTTTCAGCGGAAGGTCGAGTTCGTAGCATGCGGTCTCTTCGTCGTAATGCATACGGTTTGCGTTGCGGAACAAATGCTGCGTGAATTCCCCGTCGACATACATCTCTCCGCCTTGCAGTCTCGGCATTTTCAGCGAGAAGTGGACAATCATGTAGTCGGCCTGGGTGTCGGAGTTGTAGGCGTCGCTTTCGCGGATGGTAAACCGCCCGTATTGGGTGCGGTCGTAGACGTATTGTTTTCCCCATCGCGGTGCATCCGTTTCGAGCACAGCGTGGTGGTAGGGGGCGCTGTAGGTGTAGCCGGCTATGCCCATGCCAGCATAGTTGGTGGTGGTCATCTCAAATCGGCGGAACTCGTTGCCACCAGGGAAGATGAGCGAGCGGTCGTGCTCGTAGACGATGCTGTTTCCGCTCACCCTCAGTGGATGGGTTATGGTCACCTCATTGTCGCTGCGGGAGTTTTGTGTCGCCACAATCTTCAGGTCCTCGTATGGGTTGTTGATGTTGTAGTTGGCATTGTCGACTGTTACCGACAGTTGCTGATGGCTGTCGTTGTAGTCGATGTCGGTGCGCGAGGACACCGCCACGCTGATGCCTACTCGCTTCTCAACGACGCAGAACCGCTGTTGCACGAGCACCTTGTCCGGGTCGTCCTCGGGATAGACCTTCAGCAGATAGTTGCCCGACAGGAGTATCGGCATATCGTCGTTGGGCAGACTGATGCCGTAGTGCACATATTGCTCAAAGGTGCCCGACGAAAACGCATAGTCCTCTACGTCGACCTGGTTGAAGCCGTCCACGTAGTCGCTCTCAACCAACTGCGACGGTTGCCATGCGGCATCGCAGTGGAGCAGCGAGTAGCGCAGGTATTGGCGTTCTGGATTGATGTCGTCAAACTCTACGCGGATGCGGCTGTCGCCGTTCAATTCGATGACCGCCGGTGCATAGTAGTCGCCCTCCACACAGGCTCTAAGCGAGCGAATGGAGGTGGAGAATATGCGTGTCTGGGTGTCGGTGGCTGCGGCTTGCAGCGATGCCAGCGCGAGTATGCCGGAGATGATCAGTCGGTTCATAGGCTTACCAAATTATCGGTGAGTTGCCATGCTGTTGCAGGTAGGCGTTGGCTTGTGAAAAATGATGGTTGCCGAAAAATCCGCGGTGCGCCGACAGGGGCGACGGATGGGGCGAGGTGAGCACCAGATGGCGACTGCGGTCGATAAACTGGCCTTTCTTGATGGCGTATGAGCCCCAGAGCAGAAACACGAGGTGCTCGCGGTGGGTGGCGAGATGCTCAATCACGGCGTCGGTAAATGTTTCCCAACCGTGCCCTTGGTGGGATGCTGCCTGATGGGCGCGCACCGTGAGGGTGGCGTTGAGCAGAAGTACGCCCTGCTGCGCCCAGCGTACCAGATTGCCCGACTTTGGCACATCGGTGCCGATGTCGGCTTTGATTTCCTTGAATATGTTGAGCAGCGATGGCGGGAACTGGATGCCATCGTTCACCGAGAAACACAGGCCGTTGGCCTGGTTCTCCCCGTGGTAGGGGTCCTGCCCGAGAATCACCACTTTAACCTTGTCGAACGGGGTGGCATCGAAGGCGGCAAAAATCTCGTTGCCTGGGGGAAATACTTGCGTAGTGGCGTATTCGTTTTTGACAAACGCCACAAGATTACGGAAGTAGTCTTTCTCAAACTCTTCGGCAAGTTCTTGTTTCCAACCGTCTTCTATCTTGACATTCATTATTCTGTGCAAACCTTTTTGCAAAGCTAACATTTATTTTGTACTTTTGCCAACGCTAATCGAAAAAATGCGCCCGTAGTTCAATGGATAGAATATCGGATTCCGGTTCCGACGATTGGGGTTCGACTCCCCACGGGCGTACAAAGTTTCACGGTCCCGCGCCATTGGTGGCGGGATTTTTTTATTGTTTTAGGAGAGATGATCAAGAAAATTTTTACGGTTGCCGCAATAGCCTTTGGTGTGGCAGCGTGCGCTGTGGCGCAGAAGAAGGATTTCAGTTACAAATTCTATGGCCAGATTCGCACGGATCTGTTCTACAATAGTCGGTCGAACTCAGAGAGCGTGGACGGGTTGTTCTACATGTATCCGAAGGACCACGACTACGATGCGGCGGGTAAGGATCTCAACGCGCATGCCGACGGCTCGCTGTATACTATGTACACCCGTATGGGCGTT
>CAVAOU010000279.1:0-3146 GCA_963590085.1 Senegalimassilia sp.
CCCGACCTACAACGACCTCGTGGCGACAAACGAAGAAATCAGAAACATAGCAAAATCATTAATCAAATAAAATCTACACACAGTAACGACTAATGGAATCTTCATTTTGGATAAAAGCGGCTCAACTTCTGGCTGCGTTCGGAATACTTATAATTGTCCATGAGTTTGGACACTACATCTTCGCCCGGATGTTTGGCATCAAGGTTGAGAAATTCTACCTGTTCTTCGATCCATGGTTTTCATTGTTCAAGTGGAAACCAAAGAAAAAGAATACGGACGAGAACAAAGCCTCTTGGCGCGACACAGAGTACGGTATCGGATGGCTCCCCCTTGGCGGCTATTGCAAGATAGCAGGAATGATTGACGAGTCGATGGACAAGGAGCAGATGGCACAGCCCGTAAAGCCGTGGGAATTCCGTGCCAAACCTGCATGGCAACGGCTGCTCGTCATGATTGCCGGTGTGCTGTTTAACTTCATCTTGGCAATAATCATTTATGCCGGAATAGCATTCACCTGGGGCGACAAATATATCCAGTTTACCGATGCCGAATACGGCATGAAATTCGATTGCCAGTCGGCAAAAGACTTCGGCTTTAAGGACGGCGACATCCTGATAAGCGCAGACGGCAAAACACTTGACGCTGCCGACTTTGGCGTAGCCACTCAACAGGTGCTCGAAGCGCACGAGGTAACCGTGTCACGCGACGGTAAGAACGTTGAGATCAATATGCCGAAGAATGCGCTGCTCACAGTGAGCAACGAATTGCGTGAGCATAATGACCGTGTGTTTATGACTTACCGTTTCCCCGTTGTGGTGAAGGACGTGGTTGCCGGACAAGCAGCAGTTGACGCTGGCTTGCAGGCAGGTGACCGCATTGTGGCCATTGACACTGTGCGCACCGAAACATGGAACGTGTTTGCCCAGCAACTTGCGCAGAGCGCCGACAAGGACATAAAGGTGACTTATGTGCGCAACGGCAAAGAGATGACAACCAGTCTGCACACATCCGAATCAGGCAAAATCGGCATCCAACTCACTCCGATAGACGAGATTTTCAAGACACAGACAATCAACTACAACATCTTCCAGTCGATTCCCCGTGGCATTGAAATCGGTGTGGACAAACTCACATCATACGTGAGCCAGATGAAATACATTTTCACCAAAGAAGGCGCGCAAAGCCTTGGCGGATTCGGTGCAATCGGTGACATGTTCCCCTCTGAATGGAGCTGGTATCACTTCTGGTTTATTACAGCATTCATCTCCGTCGCATTGGCATTTATGAACATCTTGCCGATTCCCGCACTTGATGGCGGCCACGTCGTGTTTGTGCTGTTTGAAATGATAACAGGCAAGAAAGCAAGCGAGAAAGTGCTTGAATACTCAACAATGATTGGCCTTGGCTTGCTTTTCGCTCTGTTGCTTTATGCCAACGGCAACGATATTTACAGATTCTTCTTCAAATAGACGTGTAAGATGGGAAACTACAAAAAGATAATACTGAAAAGAGGCAAAGAAGAGTCGTTGAAACGATTCCATCCGTGGGTGTTTTCCGGAGCAATTGACCGCATGGACGAGACCATTGAAGAAGGCGACCTCGTAGCCATCTACAGCAATTCGGGCGCATTTATAGGCGTTGGACATTTCCAGATTGGAAGTATTGCAGTGCGTGTGCTTGACTTCAGCGACCGCGAAATTAATGAAGACTTCTTCGTAGAACGCCTGCAGTGCGCATACGATTTGCGCCAGGCACTCGGCCTGATTCGCGAAGACAACAACGCATTCCGCCTTGTGCATGGCGAGGGCGATTTCCTTCCGGGACTTGTCGTCGACGTTTACGACAGGACAGCCGTTGTGCAGGCCCATTCTCCAGGTATGCACTTTGCCCGTAATGTCATCGCGCAGTCGCTTGTAAAGATTGCCGACGGATTGATTCACAACGTGTACTATAAGTCGGAAACCACATTGCCATACAAAGCTCAGCTCGACCCCCAGAATGATTACATCATCGGCAAGTTTGACGGGAATGTGGCAATGGAAAACGGATTGAAATTTTATGTGGACTGGCTGAAAGGTCAGAAAACAGGTTTTTTCGTAGACCAGCGCGACAACCGCAGCTTATTGGAACACTATGCCAAAGGACGCACAGTGTTGAACATGTTTTGCTATACGGGCGGCTTCTCGTTTTATGCAATGAGAGGCGGCGCCAAAGTGGTGCATTCCGTCGACAGTTCCGAAAAAGCCATCCGCTTGACCAACGACAATGTGGAATTGAATTTCCCTGGTGATAGCCGTCATCAGGCATTCGCTGAAGATGCCTTCAAGTTTCTTGGCGGAATAGACAACAAGTACGACCTCATAATCCTAGACCCACCCGCATTTGCCAAGCACAAAAGCGCATTGAAAAATGCGTTGATTGGCTATCGCAAGCTCAACGCGAAGGCATTTGAGAAGATTCGTCCAGGAGGAATACTTTTCACCTTCTCCTGCTCACAGGCCGTATCGAAAGAACAGTTCCGCCTGGCAGTGTTCAGTGCGGCAGCAATGTCGGGGCGCAAGGTGCGCATCCTGCACCAGTTGACCCAACCTTGCGACCATCCGATAAATATCTACCACCCCGAGGGCGAGTATCTCAAAGGCTTGGTACTGTATGTAGAATAATCTAAAAACATAAATATGAAAAATAGACTAATCGTTTCCGCATTGGCAGCATTGGTGGCGCTTGGCACACCGGTGGCTGCGTTGGCGGAAAACACAGACTTTAACTACAAAGTGGACAGATTCGCAGATATCGAAGTTCTGCGTTACCAGGTAACCGACTTCGACCAACTGACAACAAAGCAAAAAGAGTTGGTTTACTACCTGACAGAAGCCGCTCTTTATGGTCGTGACATCCTCACCGACCAGAATGGCAAATACAACCTCGCCATCCGCACAACCCTTGAGGAAATATACAAGAACAACAAAGGCGACAAGACATCGGCCGACTATCAAGGCTTCTTGCTCTATCTGAAGCAAGTGTGGTTTGCCAACGGCATCCATCACCACTATTCTACCGACAAGTTTACGCCGCGTTTCAGTCAGGCATTCTTTGAGTCGCAGGTGAAGAAATTGCCGAAAAAATTGCTGCCGTTGCAGAAAGGC
>CAVAOU010000280.1:0-3138 GCA_963590085.1 Senegalimassilia sp.
GTTCTGGTGGGTTTCCATAAACAGTCCGTCTACACCTGCAGCGATGCCGCAGCGCGCCATAGTCTCAATAAGATGAGGCAAACCGCCAGTCACGCCGCTCGTCTGGTTGGGCTGCTGAAGCGAATGGGTCACGTCGAGAATCACCGGCGCATACTGGCGCATGGTGGGGATGCCGCGGTAGTCGACCAAGAGGTCCTGATAGCCGAAGGTGGTGCCACGCTCCGTGATTGCCACATCGTTGTTGCCGGCGTCCTTCACCTTCTGCACGGCAAACGCCATCGCCTCAGGCGAAAGGAACTGGCCTTTCTTGATGTTGACCATCTTTCCCGTCTTTGCAGCAGCCACGAGCAAGTCAGTCTGGCGGCAAAGGAAGGCAGGAATCTGCAGCACATCCACGTATTCAGCCGCCATAGCAGCCTCTTCAGCGGCATGGATGTCGGTAACCACAGGGATGCCGTAGGTGTCGCGCACCTTGCGGAGCACTTCCAGCGCCTTGATGTCACCAATGCCCGTGAACGAGTCGATGCGCGAACGGTTAGCCTTGCGGTAACTGCCCTTAAACACGTAAGGGATGTTGAGCCTGCAGGCTATTTCTGATATATGTCCGGCAATGTCCATAGCCATCTGCTCGCCCTCTATCACGCATGGGCCCGCAAGAAGGAAGAAATTGCCTGTTGAAGAATTTTTTAATGTTTCTATCATCATTTTGTCTGATTTATCGTGTGGACTGCGGCACAAGCAAACATGCCTGCAGTTTCGGTGCGCAAACGGCTGTTGCCAAGGGTCACAGGGGTGAATCCGGCATCGAGCGCCGCACGGATTTCGGACTTGCTGAAATCGCCTTCCGGACCAATCATAATCGTAACGTCGCTCCCCTGCGAATATTCCTTAACGAAATCGCGGCGCGGAATCTCGGGGTCGCAATAAGCGATGAAGCGCTGTCCCTGCGGTGCATCCTTGAGGAAGTCGGCAATCGGGGTAAGTTCGTCGAGTTGCGGAAGAGTAGCCTTGAGCGACTGCTTCATTGCCGACACAAGGATTTTGCGCAACCGCTCCGTTTTCAACACCTTCCGTTCCGAATAGCGGCACAGGAGAGGCACAATGCGGTCCACTCCCATCTCGGTCACCTTCTCGGCAAGCCATTCCATCCGGTCCATGTTTTTGGTCGGAGCCACAGCCACCGTGATGCGGCATCCCCAATGCGGGGCTACATCAATGGTCTCGTCGATTGCCACAGCGCAATTCTTGGCATTGGCGGTGAGGATATGGCAAAGATAGAGATGCCCTTTTCCGTCGACCACCTCTATCGTCTCGCCTTCTTTCAGGCGCAACACGCGCACACAATGTTGCGCCTCCTCGTCGGGGAGCAACATTGTCGTGGCTATGTCGGGTGCATAAAAACGATGCATCGTTTGCTTTTTATTCTGTCTTTTACAATTAATTTATTCTTTTACTACAGCAGCATGTTTTGCTTCTTCCTTATCGTTGGCGCTGAACACCACCATGAAGGCAATGGCAACGACCAAAGCAAAGCCTGCAAAGATAAACCATGCGGTCTGCCAGTCACCCACGAGGAATCCGTTCTTCCACTCGCAGTAGTGGTTGATAATGGCGCCGGCAATGAGTGTGCCGATTGTGGCGCCGAGGCCGTTGGTCATGAGCATGAACAAGCCCTGAGCGGAGGCACGCACCTTCACGTCGCAAGCGCTGTCGACAAACAAGCCGCCAGAAACGTTGAAGAAGTCGAAAGCCACACCATAGACAAGGCATGAAAGCACGAAGAGGATTACACCTGGGTATGCAGGATTGCCTAGCCCGAAGAATCCGAAGCGACCCACCCAAGCAAACATTGCGATGAGCATCACAATCTTAATGCCGAAGCGTTTCAGGCAGAACGGAATCAACAGGATGCATACAGCCTCGGCGACTTGCGAAATCGACACAAGAAGCGTTGCGTTGTTGGCGGCAAACGAGTTGCTGTATTCGGCAATACCCTTGAAACTTGTGATAAACGGAGTAGCGTAGCCATTTGTAACCTGCAGTGACATGCCGAGGAGCATCGAGAAGATGAAGAAGATGGCCATACGCTTGTTTTTGAACAATTTGAATGCGTCCAAGCCGAAAGCCTCGTGGAGCGATTTCGATGCGCCACCCACCAAGCGGCACTGCGGCAACGTGAAGCAGTAAAGGAAGAGGATCACGCCCAAAGCACCCGACACGAAGAACTGCATATAGGTGTACTGGAACTTGTTTGGATCGTCAGCTAAGGTGAAAGAAAGCGAGCCGCCGTCGAGCGTTGCGCAATTCACAAACCACATCGTTGCGATGAAACCCACTGTGCCGAACACACGGATTGGAGGGAAGTCCTTCACCGTGTCGAGTCCGTGTTCCTTCAATATTGTGAATGCCGTGGTGTTGGACAATGCAAGGGTCGGCATGTAGAACGCCACACTAATTGTGTAGAGCGTGATGAACGCGGCCTTGCTCGGCTCAGCCGCCGTCATACCCATATAGCAAAGTCCGAACATTGCCAGGCCGGCAACCAAGTGGCAGATGCCCAAGAGGCGCTGCGGCTGCACATAGCGGTCGGCAATCACGCCCATGATTGTTGGCATTACGATTGATACAATTCCCTGAAGCGCATAGAACCAAGCGATTTCCGCTCCCATACCCGCCTTTCCGAGGTAATTTCCCATGCAAGTAAGATACGCTCCCCAAACGGCGAATTCGAGGAAATTCATTACTATCAGTTGTAACTTTATACTTTTCATTTCAAAATAGTTATTAGTTAGGTTTTTTATGGTTTATGAATTTTTACTATCCTGTTTGCTTTCAATGACAGCCTTTATTTCTGCCGCGCGCTCATATTCCTCTTTGCGGATGCAGTCGTTGAGCATGCGCTGAAGTTCTTCCTTCGAGAAGCGCTGAAGAGGAATTTTCGAGATGTCGGGTTCGCCCTCCGCCTCGTTGCGAATCATCCCCTCCCCGTCTTCGGAAACAAAGCCGGTCTCCTTAACCACTTCGGCAGTGGTATAGATAGGCGAATGGGTGCGTATCGCTATTGCGATGGCGTCGCTGGTGCGGGAGTCGATCACCACCTCGCGGTCGTCATCAACCAGATGGAGTTCGGAGTAGAAC